>JAJXTT010000174.1 GCA_021783525.1 Pseudomonadota bacterium | reverse complement strand
TCATCGTGATGGAAAAGGCCTTCCACGGCAGGACGCTGGCCACCCTCTCCGCCACCGGCAACCGGAAGGTGCAGGCAGGATTTGAGCCGCTGGTCAAAGGATTCGTGCGCGTTCCTTACGATGACCTGGACGCTATCCGGCAAGTCGCCGCACACACCCCCAATATCGTTGCCGTGCTGGTCGAGCCGATCCAGGGCGAGGGCGGCATCCGCACCCCGGATATCAGCTACCTGCAAGGCGTGCGCAAGATCTGCGACGAACATGAATGGCTGCTGATGCTGGACGAGGTGCAGTGCGGACTGGGCCGGACCGGCAAATGGTTCGCCTTCCAGCACACCGGCATCATGCCGGACGTGATGACTCTGGCCAAAGGCCTGGGTTCAGGCGTCCCCGTGGGCGCCTGCCTGGCTGCAGGCAGAGCCGCGGGCACATTCAAGCCGGGCAATCACGGTTCGACTTTCGGCGGCAATCCGCTAGCCTCGACCGCTGCGCTGACCACGCTGAACATCATGGAACAGGACAAGCTCCTGGATCACGCCGCCCGATTGGGGACCTGGCTCAAGCAGCAGTTCCAGACCAGGATAGGCGGCGTGAAAGGGGTCGTCGCCGTGCGCGGCCAGGGACTGATGCTGGGCATAGAGCTCGACAAGCCGTGCGGCGAGATCGTCGGCAAGGCAAGGGAGAATGGCTTGCTGATCAACGTCACCGCGGACAACGTGATCCGCTTGCTGCCGTCGCTCATCTTCTCCGAAACCGAAGCGCAACAGTTGCTGGATATACTGTGCCCGCTGGTAGTGGACTTCTTGGCGCAGGAGTGAACATGAGCGGCAAACCGATCAAGCACTTCCTGCAATTCAAGGACCTGAGCCGCGGCGAGCTTGAATACCTGTTCGAGCGCACCCGCATCATCAAGGAGCGCTTCAAGCGCTATGAGAAATACTGGCCGCTGACCGACCGCACGCTGGTCATGATCTTCGAAAAGGCCAGTACGCGCACCCGCCTGTCGTTCGAGGCGGGCATGCAACAGCTCGGCGGCTCGGCCATCTACCTGAATACCAGGGACTCCCAACTGGGCCGCGGCGAACCCGTGGAGGATGCCGGCCAGGTCATCTCGCGCATGAGCGACATCGTGATGATCCGCACATATGAACAGGACATCATCGAGCGCTTCGCGTCCAACTCGCGCGTGCCGGTCATCAACGGCCTGACCAACGAATACCACCCATGCCAGGTGCTGGCCGACATCTATACCTATGTCGAACATCGCGGCAGCATCAAAGGCAAGACCGTGGCGTGGATCGGCGATTCCAACAACATGTGCAACACCTGGTTGCAGGCAGCCGAGATACTGGATTTCAACGTGCATGTCTCCACCCCGCCCGGCTACGAAGTGGAACCGGAACGCGCCGGACTGTTTGGGGAAGACCATTACGAAGAGTTCACCGACCCGATGGAAGCCGCTCGCGGCGCAGATTTGGTGACCACCGACGTATGGACCTCGATGGGATTCGAGGCAGAGAACGAGGAGCGCATGAAAGACTTCGCCGACTGGCAAGTCGATGGCGACATGATGCGCGTTGCGGCCAAAGATGCCATCTTCATGCACTGCCTGCCCGCGCATCGCGGCGAAGAAGTCTCGGCGGAAGTCATCGACGGCGCCCAATCTGTCGTGTGGGACGAGGCGGAGAACCGTTTGCACGCGCAGAAAGCTCTTATGGAATACCTGTTGCTGGGAAAAGTGTCGGCATGAGCGACAGCTCCCCGAAAAAGGAACCCGCGATCCACAGTCGGAAAAGCCGGCTGGCCGACCACATCCTGCCGTCTTCGGCCACCATGATCGGGGTCTGCATGACTGTCATCAGCGTGTCGCAGCTCATCCCGAAACACAGCATCAGCAGGCATGTGGATGACTTGCTGGCGTTCGACAGCCTGTTTTTCCTGGCCAGCGCCATGCTGTCGTATTTTTCCATTCGTCATCCAGACCAGGCGGAAAAGCTGGAGCAGGTTGCCGATATCATTTTCCTGGTGGCCATTGCGCTCATGGTCATCATCGGATTTGTCGTTTCCTTTGAACTAATGATTGACTAACTGGGCTGATAAACATGTCTGACATCAAAAAAGCCGTCCTGGCCTACTCCGGCGGACTCGATACCTCGGTCATCCTGAAATGGCTGCAGGATACATACAAATGTGAGGTCGTCACCTTCACCGCCGACCTCGGCCAAGGCGAAGAACTCGAACCCGCGCGCCAGAAGGCGCTGCAATTCGGCATCAAGCCGGAAAACATCTTCATCGACGACCTGCGCGAAGAATTCGTGCGCGATTTCGTGTTCCCGATGTTCCGCGCCAATACGGTTTACGAAGGCGAGTACCTGCTCGGCACCTCGATCGCGCGACCGCTGATCGCCAAGCGTCTGATCGACATCGTCAACAAGACGGGTGCCGATGCGATCTCGCACGGCGCGACCGGCAAGGGCAACGACCAGGTGCGCTTCGAACTGGGCGCCTACGCGCTCAAGCCCGGCATCAAGATCATCGCTCCGTGGCGCGAATGGGACCTGCTGAGTCGCGAGAAGCTGCTGGCCTACGCGGAAAAACACGGTATCCCGATCGACATGAAACACAAGAACGGCGGCTCGCCCTACTCCATGGATGCGAACCTGCTGCATATCAGCTTTGAAGGGCGCCACCTGGAAGACCCGGCAGCCGAAGCGGAAGAAAGCATGTGGCGCTGGACCGTTTCGCCGGAAAATGCACCGGATGCGGCCGAATATCTCGACCTCGAGTTCGCCAAAGGCGACATCGTGGCGCTGAACGGCAGCAAGATGTCCCCAGCCCAAGTGCTGACCAAGCTGAACGAACTGGGCGGCAAACACGGCATCGGCCGCCTCGACCTCGTGGAGAACCGTTATGTCGGCATGAAGTCACGCGGCTGCTACGAGACTCCTGGCGGTACCATCATGCTGAAGGCGCACCGCGCCATCGAGTCCATCACGCTGGACCGCGAAGTGGCCCACCTGAAGGATGACCTGATGCCGCGCTACGCCAGCATGATCTACAACGGCTACTGGTGGAGCCCGGAACGCCGTGCACTGCAAACGCTGATCGACCACACCCAGACCAGCGTCAACGGCTGGGTGCGCGTCAAGCTGTACAAGGGCAATGTGATCGTCGTCGGTCGCGATTCCAAGACCGATTCGCTGTTCGACCCGACCATCGCCACCTTCGAAGACGACAAGGGCGCTTACGACCAGAAGGATGCGGGCGGCTTCATCAAGCTGAATGCCTTGCGCATGCGCATCGCGGCGAACCTGAAGAACCGCAAGTAAGGGCATTTCCGGGGAGACACCATGCTTCACGACCTGAGTGGCGACATCCTGTTAAGCGGCGCAAAAGCCATCGTACAGGGCGTCGCGCCGAACGATGACTTCCATCACGGGCTCGCGCTGCAGCTGCGCGAGCGCATGCCGTCCATGTACAAGGACTTCCGCCATTATTGCCAGACCCAGCATCCCAAGCCCGGCGAGCTGTGGACCTGGATGAGTGCCGACGGCCGTTACCTGGTCAACCTGTTCACGCAGGACGGTGCTTACGATCACGGCAGCAAGCCGGGGCATGCCACCCTCAGCCACGTGAACCATACGCTGCATGCCTTGCGCAGCTTTGCGCAAAAGGAAAAAGTGCCCAGCCTCGCATTGCCGCGCCTTTCCTGCGGCATCAACGGCCTGGACTGGAACGACGTCAAGCCGCTGATCGAGAAACATCTTGGCGACCTGAACATCCCGGTCTATATCTATTCGACCTACCAAAAAGGCGTCAAAGCCAGCGAACCCAAATAACTTAAACTGCAGAAAAGGAATCCCAGCATGTCAGACAAAATCGACAACGTCAGCGTCGGCAAGAAAGCCAATGTATTCTTCGACGGCAAGTGTGTGTCGCACTCGGTGTTCTTTCCCGACGGCTCGCGCAAGACTGTCGGCGTGGTTCTCCCCAACAGCAAGCTGACCTTCAACGTCGGTGCGCCGGAACTGATGGAGATCAGCGGCGGAACCTGCCAGGTCAAGATTGCCGGCGAATCCGCTTTCAAGACCTACGCCGAAGGCAGCAGCTTCAGCGTCGCGGCCAACGGCAGCTTCGATATCCATACCGATGCGGATGCAGTACATTACGTTTGCAGTTTCGGCTAAACACTACCCTCTCCCGCGCTACGCGCACCCCTCTCCCGCGAGCGGGAGAGGGGCTGGGGGAGAGGGAACGCAAGAAAACCAAGGATAGAACATGCCCTCTTTCGATATCGTTTCCGAAGTAGACAAGGCCGAAGTCAAGAATGCGGTGGAGCAGACCAACAAGGAAGTCGGCACGCGCTTCGACTTCAAGGGTTCCGACGCACGCGTCGAACAGGCGGAACTGGTACTCACCGTGCATGCCGACAACGAGTTCCAGATGAACCAGGTGCAGGACATCCTCAACGGCAGGCTGACCAAGCGTGGCGTGGATATCAAATGCCTGGAGATCAGCGACAAGATCGAAAAGGTCAGCGGCAACAAGGTGAAGCGCAGCTGCACCGTCAAGGTCGGCGTAGAGACCGAGCTGGCGAAGAAAATAGTCAAACTGCTCAAGGACAG
>JAJXTT010000173.1 GCA_021783525.1 Pseudomonadota bacterium | reverse complement strand
ACACCGGAAGCATCGACATGATCCGCGCACCGGACGCCGTCGAAATCGCCCCCGGCACGCACTGGATCGGCGCGCTCGATCCCGGTTTACGCGAATTCGACATCATCCTCAAGACGGCCAACGGCACGACCTACAACTCGTACTGCGTGCGCGGGACAAACGGCGTCGCGGTGATCGATACCGTCAAGGAATCGCATGCTGCCGATTTCTTCGCGCGACTGGAACAAGTCGCACATTACAGCGAGATCAGCACCATCGTGCTGAACCATCTCGAACCTGATCACAGCGGAGCATTGCCCGAACTGATGCGCCGTGCACCACAAGCCAAGCTGTATATTTCCGCCAAGGCGCAATTGATGCTGAAGGCGCTGGTCAAAAGCGCGGACCTGCAATTCAACATCGTCAAGACCGGCGACACGGTCGATCTGGGCGGACGTACATTGCGTTTTTTCAGCACGCCTTTCCTGCACTGGCCGGATACGCAATGCACATTGATCGAGGAACAGAACATCCTGTTCAGTGGCGACGTATTCGGCTGCCATTTTTGCGATTCGCGTTTATTCAACGATCAGGTCGGCGATTTCAGATTTTCGTTCGAATATTACTACGCGCACATCATGCGTCCGTTCCGCGAGCATGTACTCGAGGCACTGGACCTGCTTGAGGCGCTCCCGCTGACGCTCATCGCGCCGGCACACGGCCCCATCCTGCGCGAAGCACCGCTCAGCTACATGCAGCGTTACCGCCAGCTGGCCTCACCCTTGCTGCATAGCGAGGTCGGCGTACATAACAAATCATTGCTGGTGTTCTACATCTCCTCCTACGGCAACACCGCGCGCATGGCACAAGCCGTGGCCGAGGGTGCGGAGACCTTTGCCCGTGTGCGCGTGTCGCTATACGACCTGCAAGTTGGAAGCAACCTGCCGTTTGTCGACTTGATCGAGGAAGCGGACGGACTCGCCTTCGGCTCGCCCACCATCAACGGTGATGCCGTAAAGCCGGTTTGGGATCTGCTGTCCTCCCTGGCCGCCATCAAGGTGAGCGACAAACTGGGTGCCGCATTCGGCTCCTACGGCTGGAGTGGCGAGGCGATCAACATGATCGAAGACCGCCTGCGCGGACTCAAATTGCGCGTGCCGATCAAAGGCGTGCGCGCCAAACTGATCCCCACCGAAGAAGAGCTCGGCCGTTGCCGCGACCTCGGCAAACAGCTCGCCCAACACCTGACCGGCAACATCGAAAACCGCGTCATTTCCATGTCTGACCTACTCGCACAGGAGCACTCGCATGCCCAAGTCCAACGTCACGTTTGAAAAGCTCGGCATCACTGTTTCCGTCCCGGCTGGCACGCGCCTGATCGAGATCTCCGAGAAGGTGGGGGCCAGCATCACCTACGGCTGCCGCGAAGGGGAATGCGGCACATGCATGATGAAGATCACTTCCGGCATGGAGAACATGAGCCAGCGCTCGGTGCTTGAAGACAAGGTTTTGCAGGAGAACATGGCCGGACGCAACGACCGCCTCGCATGCCAAGCCCAAGTTCTGGGCGGGGAGATCCGCGTAAAAGCCTGACAATTTTTTATAACTACCGCAGGAGCAACAGCAATGCCCAACATCACTTTTTCCAGCCCGCTGCACAAAGACAAGACGGTGTATGCCGTTGCCGGCAGCCACACCACGACCGTGCTGACACTGGCCAAGGATAACCACATTCCCATCGATTTCGGCTGCGGAGACGGCGAATGCTCGACTTGTCTGGTGAAGGTCACCAATCTCTCCAACAAGGGACCCATGGCAGGACCACTCACGGACCGCGAGATCAGCGTGCTCAAGGAATCCGGCAAGATCACAAAAGCGCAGGTCGAAGCGATGAAAATCAACGATCTCGTTACCACAGAGTGGCGCCTCGCCTGCCAGATGGTGCTGCGCGACGAAGACCTGTTGATCGAGTATCCCAGCAAATAGAAGGACATCATGCGGACCGACATCATGCCCAGGCGGCAAGAAGCCCCTCTCTCCAACTCTGGTGTGACTACTAGCCATTCGACTAAGCCCGCAAGCGGGCGAGTCGCTGGTTATCTCCCGCAAGCGGGAGAAAGGACGAACGTGAAAGGCAATCTTCAAATCCAGGCCCTGTATGCGGAACTGATGGCGCATGCGGCCGGATTAGCCAACGACGACTTGTTTGCCCAGATGATTTCCAGCCAGGTCGACGGCGTGGGCGCGCTGCCCCCCGGACTCGGACTTGCGGAAAGAGACTTCCGCGCCTTGCTGACGCACCACTTCCCCGGTGCGGAGCTGGTGATCCGCTGCGGGGAGAACCTGCCCGATCCGCGCGCACTGGAACGCGACGATGTCCTCGGGCTGCTGCTCGCGCACCGCGCCCACAGAAACATGTCGGAAGAGTGGATGGCGGAGATCGTCACCGCGGCCTGCATGGCCAGCGACCATCTGTGGCAGGACCTGGGGCTGTGGTCGCGCGACCACCTCAGCCGTCTGATGAACCGGAATTTTCCGTCGCTTGCGGCAAAGAACGTGCACGACATGAAGTGGAAGAAATTCATCTACAAGCAATTGTGCGAACAGGAAGGCATCAACGCCTGCCGCTCGCCAAGCTGCGAGTACTGCGCGGATTATCTGAATTGCTTCGGGCCTGAAGAATAGCCCGTTCCCATGAACACCGCTGACCGCGCCGTCGCCGCCTATCTTGGCCTCGCCATCGGCGATGCCCTGGGTGCAACGGTGGAATTCATGACACCGCGCGAGATCGCGGCGCAATACGGCATTCACGACACGCTGCGCGGCGGAGGATGGTTGCACCTCAAGCCGGGGCAGGTCACCGACGACACCACCATGTCGCTCGCGCTCGGCGATTCCATACTTGCACAAGGCAGGGTGGATGCATTCGCGTCGGCGCTGGCATTCGATGGCTGGATGCGCGCAAAGCCGGTGGACATCGGCAACACCGTGCGGCGCAACCTGCTGCAATTCCGCAAGACCGGCGACCCGGAAGCGCCCTACTCCGATCGCGATGCCGGCAACGGCGCGGCGATGCGCGTGTTGCCGGTGGCGCTCGCCACGTTCGGCCAGGCGGAAAAAACCGTGCGCGCCGCCTGCCAGGCCCAGGCGCATGTCACCCATCACTGCGCACTCTCCGATGCCGCCTGCGAATGCCTGGTGTCCATGGTGCAGGATGCACTGCGCGGCGCGGACAAGAACCACCTGCTGCACCGGCATGCCCATCCGCTGGCCGCTCGCCATCCCGAATTCCGATTCCGGGCCGTGCGTCCAAGCAGCAACCCCAGCGGCTACGTCGTCGACACGATGCAAGCCGTGTTCCAGAGTCTCTTCGATACGGATGATTTTCGGGAATGCCTGATCGACGTCGTCAATCGCGGCGGCGATGCCGATACCACGGGGGCCATCGCCGGAATGCTGGCCGGTGCACTGTATGGATTGGAAGAAATACCCGAAGCCTGGCTGAACACATTGAACGCGGGCACCCGCCATTCGTGCCAGGCCCAGGCGCTCGCATTGATTCAAGGCAAATAATGCATTCCCCCGGTTGACAACAGAACGAACGTTCTTTAGCATATCGAGAACGTTCGTTCTGTAAGGATCCTGTCATGGCCAATCTCGCTCTCTCCAGCCCGGCGCGCCGCGCCGCCCACTCCGCGTTGCTGTCGCTGACGCATCCCAACAAGAGCATGTTCGAAAGACAGCGGGCCCTGCTGCGCAAGGCGGTGCCAGCCGGCTTTCCCTCGCCGGCCGACGATTACGTCGAACGCCGTCTCAGCCTGGACGAGCACCTGATCCAGCACCGGGAATCCACGTTTTTCATGCGCGTGGCGGGACACTCCATGCGCGACCTCGGCATCTTCGACGGCGACCTGCTGGTAGTCGACCGCTCCGTACCGGCCACGCACGGATGCGTGGTGGTGGCCGTGATCAATGGCGAATTCACGGTCAAGCAATTGCTCTACACCCCGCAGGGCAAGGTGCTGCGCGCCGCGCATCCCGATTACCCGGAAGTTGCCGTCACGGCCGAACACGACTTCTCCGTCTGGGGTGTGGTGCAGTGGAACGTGCACAGGTTTTGATCCATGCCTCGCGCCATCGCGCTGGTCGACTGCAATAATTTCTATGTTTCCTGCGAGCGCGTGTTCCAGCCAAAGCTGGAAGGCAAGCCCGTTGTCGTGCTCTCCAATAACGACGGATGTGTGGTGTCGCGTTCGCAGGAAGCGAAGGATCTCGGACTGAAGATGGCCGCGCCGTGGTACCAGATGAAAGACATCGCCAAGCGGCACAGCATCGTCGCACTTTCCTCCAATTACAGCCTGTATTCGGACCTCTCCAGCCGCGTGATGTCGCTGCTTTCGCGTTTCAGCCCGAGCCAGGAGGTCTACTCGATAGACGAATCGTTCCTCGAACTCACCGGCATCCCGGCCGAACACACAGCCTATGGCCAGCAGATACGGGAAACCGTCATGCGATGCATCGGCATCCCGGTGTGCGTGGGCATCGCCCCCAGCAAGACCCTGGCCAAACTCGCCAACCATGTATCAAAAAAGAACCCTCGTTTCGGCAGCGTGTGCGATTTCAACAGCCTGAGCGAGACCGAACTGGAAAC
>JAJXTT010000172.1 GCA_021783525.1 Pseudomonadota bacterium | reverse complement strand
CGATGTGAGTGCTGGCTGGCTTGTTGAAAGCAGTGCTTTCGCCGATAATGCCGCGGCCTTGCTGCAGTCCAAAACCCTACTACCGGACACTCTTCATTGAATATTAGATTCCAACGCGCAGTCGACCATTGGGCCGGAATGCCGATCTGCTGGGTAATTTCGTTGTTCGAACGAGTTCGTCGAATGGTGTTCGGCCAGCGGGCTGTCGCGAAACCCACACGCATCCTGATCGTACTGCTCTCGGAAATGGGCAGCCTGGTACTGGCGCAGCCGATGTTTGCCGACCTGCGCAAGCGCTACCCGGACGCTTCGCTGCATATCCTGATGTTCGCCAAGAACCGCGAAGTGCTGGATCTGCTGGGCGTGATGCCCCCGGAAAACGTCATCACCATCCGCGACAAATCATTGGGCGGTTTTGTGGCCGACACACTGCGCGCGATCCTGGCCATGCGCCGTATCGGCTTCGATGTCGTGATCGATTGCGAGCTGTTCTCGCGGGTCAGCGCGATCTTCTCCTATTTGTCGGGAGCCTCGATCCATGTGGGGTTCCAGCCGCATACGCAGGAAGGGCTGTACCGCGGTTCCTTCATCAATCGGCCTGTGCTGTACAACCCTTACCGCCATCTGTCGCAGCAGTTCCTGACCATGGTCGCCGCCATTGGCTCGGAGGGACGGCCCCTGGCCAAGGCAGCCGCGCACGAGGTGGGCGCGCCACCGCTGTTGCAGTTTGCCGAGGGAGAAGTCGCGCGCATCACCATGCAACTGCACGACGATTTTCCTGTCCTGAAAGACAAGAAGCTGGTGCTGGTCTATCCGGACGGCGGCATCTTGCCCATCCGCGCGTGGCCGCCCGGGAATTACAAACAGCTGTGCGATGCGCTGTTGCGGGAAGGCTATGCGATTGCGCTCATCGGCTTGCCCGAAGCGAAGCCGCTGGCGCAAGAGATCGTGACGCACTGCGATCATCCGATGTGCATCGACCTGACGGGCTATACGAAATCGGTGCGGCATCTGCTGGCGATCTTTCAGCGGGCGTCCCTGCTGGTCACCAACGACGGGGGGCCGGGCCAGTTCGCGGCGCTCACCCCGCTGCCCACGCTGGTGTTCTTCGGTCCGGAGACGCCGGCGCTGTACAGTCCGCTGGCGCCCAATATCCATTGCCTGTATACCGCCCTGTCCTGTTCGCCCTGCCTGACCGCCTACAATCACCGCAACTCGCCGTGCGACGGCAACAACCAGTGTCTGCAGTCGATCACGCCGGCACAGGTGCTACGGAAGGCACACGAACTGTTGCAGACGGAGCACGCGGCATGAGTTCGAGCCCGCTGCTCAACCTGCATCTGTCGCTGGCGTCGCTGTTCCGCCGCGTGTTCTCGAAGCGCTTTCTGAAGTTTGGCACGGTCGGTGCCTCTGGCACCGTCGTCAATCTCGTCGTTCAGCGCGTGGGTATGGAACATCTGTTTAGCCACCTCCAGCAGCCTGCGCTCAAGTTCAACCTGGCGCTGGCGCTGGGTATCTTCCTTGCGACCGTGAATAATTTCTTCTGGAACCGGCTGTGGACGTGGGCCGATCGCCAGCACCTGCATCACAAGCCGCTGGTCACCCAGTTCTGGCAATACACGTTGTCGTGCGGTGTCAGCATTGCCCTGCAACTGCTGTTCGCCAACCTGCTGGCACCGCATTTCTTCTACCTGATCGCGAATCTGATCGCCATCGGTGTGACCAGCGTCCTGAACTTTGTGCTCAATGACGTCTGGACGTTCGGCCGCCTGAAATTCGTTCGGCCTGCCGAACCGCCACATAACGAGCGTCCATGAACAGGCGGCTGGGTGGGGTGCATCTTCTGTGGAATGTCCTGGCGATAGCGCTGGCCGTATTCACCTATTTCTACGGTCTCGACAGCCAGCATATTCCGAAAAATGGCGATGAATACCCGTATGAGCACATCACGCGCCTGACTGCGGCGAGCGGACATCTGCTGCCGCTGCAGTCCGAACTCGACGGCATGCGCAACACCAAGCCGCCGCTGCTGTTCTGGCAGGGCATCGCCTCCACGCATTGGGGGCAGGACTGGGATTTGTGGCACCTGCGCTATCCCGGCGTGATCTATACGCTGCTCACCGCCTTGCTGGTGTTCCTGCTGGCCGCGAGGCTGTCGCGGCAGATGGAAGCCGGTTTCATCGCGGCACTGGCCTATCTCGCGTTTTTCAGCACTTACCGATACGGCAGGCCGTTCCTGGTCAACCCGCCGGAGGTGTTCTGGTTCTTTCTCCCGTTCTTCACGCTGTTGTACTGGCGCCCGTTCAGCTTCGAATCCAGATTGTTCGTGCCGCTGTTGCTGGGACTGGAGATCGGCATCGGCCTGCTGTACAAATCCTTCGCCTTGCTGGCGCCGATAGGACTGGTCCTGGTCTGGTGGTATCTGCACCAGTGCCGTTACCAATGGCGCGAGTTCATCGTGAAAGACGCCTACAAGCCGGTATTGGCCGGCATCGTGGCGCTGTCCATGTTCGCGCTATGGTTCGCGTTCGACCCCGATCCGCAATCGGTCTGGCGCGAGTTCGTGGTCGGCGAGAACGCGGGCAAGTTCGAGGCGCACGGCGCCGGTTACTGGGCCCAGCTGGTGTGGGGCGGAAGCAGTATCTGGACCCTGTTGCTGGGCTATCCCATGAACGCGGGCCTGCTGGCATTCCCGGTGGCGGCGTTGTTCCTTGTGGCGTACCGGCAGCCATACCAGCTCGGCGATTCCGAAAAGATGCTGTGGATCTGGATGGCGGTACTGTTCGTCGTCTTCGCAGTTCCCAGCCAGCGTTCGGCGCGCTACCTGCTGGAAGCAATGCCGGGTGTCGCCGTATTGTGCGCATTGAACTGGCAGCGTATCCCGCGCTGGGTATTTGTTCTCACACTCGTTGCGGCCGGAGCGGTGCTTGCGCTGCTGGCCTTCCTGTCGCACGGCTTGCAGCATGAAGCGGCCGGAATGTACGGCTGGGGGTATTGGCTGCTATTGGGCATGACCCTGGCGCTCGCAATATTCGCGGTGTTCTTTGCGCGGGCCACCCGTAGCGTAGTCAATGTGGTGGTGTTGCTCGTGTTTCTTTCCCTCGCGGCCTTCCTGCGGCCGTTCGATGGCGATCTCGGCTCATACGGCGAAACCGCCCGGCACTATGTCCGGGACAAGGATGTGTGGGTAGGGTGCAACTTCCGTGCGCACGACGAAGGGGACCGCTTCATGCTCCCGGAAGCGCGCGTGCATGGCTACGACGAGAACTGGAACCTGAAGCCCGCTGAACTGGCGGCGCGCTATCGCCTGTTCACGTTTCAGTTGCCGCTCGACGCAGGCCCCTGCGAAGGTTGCCGGGTAATCGGACAAAGGCTGGAGATACGCGGGCGGCAAAGCCCGGATGAACTCAAGGCGATGCTGGGAGGGGATGTGTTCCGGCATCTGTTCGTGAAAGAACTGCTGGTCGAATCGGCGCTTGCGGATCCCGCCATGCCCGATGCGAACAAGGAAGGGTGCCGTTGATGGTGGATATCAAGCGCGCCATTACGCTGGCCATCGTCGCATTGGCTTTCGGTGGCGGAATGTACAAGGCCTGGCAAAGGCCGGACCCGTCCTTCGGGTTCCGGCTACCTGTCATCGATCCGCCGGCATTGCATCCCGTTGCCGAGAAGAAGCCGCCGGTACGAAAGAAAGGCAGGCGCCGCTTCCGCAGGGATGATCAGCCGAGTGTCTCCGCGGGCCGCTTCGAGAGTCACTTCGCGTCGTCACGCCTGCATGTGCAGACACACGCGTCTTCGCTCGTCGAGCTCAATGACGGCCGCGTGCGCGCGTTCTGGTTCTCGGGTACTCGTGAAGGCGCATCGGATGTGACCATCGATAGCGCGGTATTCGACCCGGTCAAGGGCGAATGGGGTGCCGAGCAAGTGGTGGCCACCCGTTCCGGCACGCAGCGCGCTCTGCACCGCTATGTCTCCAAGCTGGGCAACCCGGTGGCGGCCCGTGCGGCGGACGGTAGCCTGCGCCTCTTCTATGTGACGGTGTCGCTGGGCGGCTGGGCGGGCAGTTCCATCACGATGATGACCTCCAACGACGAGGGGGAGACCTGGAGCGCGCCGCGCCGCCTGATCACGTCGCCGTTCATCAATATCAGCACGCTGGTGAAGGGCACGCCTTTCCTGTATGCCGACGGCTCGATGGGCGTGCCGGTGTATCACGAGTCGTTCAGCAAGTTCGCCGAGATCCTGCACCTGGATGCTGCAGGCAACGTGATCGACAAGCAGCGCCTGGCCAGCGCCGGACAGGGCACGCTGCAGCCGGTATTGCTGCTGAAGAGCCCGAACGATGCGTTGGTACTGACCCGCTACTCGGGCAAGGACAATCCGCACCTCGCCCGCAGCCTGACCACGGAAGACGGCGGCCACCACTGGAGCGGCGTGGAGAAATCCTCCTTCCCCAATCCGGATGCCGCGCTGTCGGCCACGGCGCTGCCGGATGGGCGGCTGCTGGCCGTGTTGAACCATCAGGAGCAGGGCCGCGACAGCCTGTCGCTGATGCTGTCGACTGACGGCGGTGTCAAATGGAGGGAGTTGCGTCGCCTGGAAGAGATGCGCGTGCTACGCGACAAGAAACTGGACGAGAAGCAATGCATGCATATCGTGCAGGGCCTGGTTCTGAATTCCGATGCGCGGC
>JAJXTT010000171.1 GCA_021783525.1 Pseudomonadota bacterium | reverse complement strand
TCGGCCTGGAACTGCTCCGGCGGAATATCGTGCAGCATGAAAGGAACCAGCGCGATGTCGTGCTTCCTTGACAGTCTGGGGTAGAGCGCACGGAATTGCCGGGTGTAGTCCGGACCGTAGTTCGGCGGCAGCTGGAGGCCAAGCAGCAATATCCTGGCATGCGCTTGCTGCACCTGCTCAATGATCCTGTCCAGGTTCTTTTCCATCTCCGCGACGGTTCCGCCGCGCAACCCGTCGTTCGCTCCCAATTCCAGGATCACCAGGGCCGGATGATGTTCCTGCATGGCCTTGCCGATGCGGCGCAGGCCGCCAGAAGTCGTCTCGCCGCTGACGCTGGCGTTCACCACCTCGAACTGCGGATGGCTTTTTTTCAGCTCAACCTGCAATAAGTTCACCCATGAATCGTCTCGTGCTATACCGTACCCGGCTGATAAACTGTCGCCGAACACCAGGATGTTCTTCGCGGCCTGAGCGCAGGCGGGCAGCACCAGTGCGGCGACAAGCAATGCGATTTTCAGAAAGGTCCTCATGGCGTCGATTGTGCAAGCAGTAGGTCTTACCAAGCAAGTGTTAAGTGGCGATCAGCCTCTCGTTATCCTGCACGACGTCAGCTTTGAGGTGGAAGCAGGCGAGAGCCTCGCGATCGTCGGTGCATCGGGTTCGGGCAAATCCACCTTGCTCGGTCTTCTGGCGGGGCTGGATGTCCCGACCAGCGGCAAGGTATTGCTGCAGGGCATCGACCTGTTCGAGATGGATGAGGATGGGCGTGCGAGATTACGCGGCGAGCTGGCGGGTTTCGTGTTCCAGTCCTTCCAACTGCTGCCCGCATTGAATGCCCTGGAGAACGTGATGCTGCCGCTGGAACTGGCTGGTGCAAAAGACGCGCGCCGCCGTGCCGAGATGTCGTTGCAGCAGGTTGGCTTGAGCGCCCGAGCCCACCACCTCCCCAAACATCTCTCCGGCGGAGAACAGCAGCGCGTGGCACTGGCGCGCGCCTTCGTCACCCAGCCACGGATACTTTTCGCCGACGAACCCACCGGCAACCTCGACGCGGCCACCGGTAGCCAAGTCATCGAACTGATGCTGGAGCTCAATCGTGCGCAGGGCACGACGCTGATTCTGGTCACGCACGACGAAGCATTGGCAAGACGTTGCGGGAAGCAGTTAAGGCTGGCTGCGGGGAGGGTGGTGCAGTGAGCCTCCTTCGCCTGTCCCTCAATTTGCTGCGCCGCGATTGGCGCGCCGGGGAATGGCGCGTATTGCTGCTGGCGCTGGTGCTGGCGGTGGGCAGCCTGGCCACCGTGGGTCTGTTCGCCGACCGTGTGAGGCAGGCCTTGCAGCAGCAGGCACAGAGCCTGATCGGTGCCGACCTGCGCATCACCTCGACGCGGCCGTTTTCTCCCGAGTACGGCGAAATGGCGCAGAAGCGCGGCTTGCGCGTGGTAGAGAGCCGTACTTTCCCCAGCATGGTGTCGCACCGCGAGCAGGTGTTGCTGAGCGAGATACAGTCGACGGAGCCCGGCTACCCGCTGCGCGGCAAGATCGAGATCGACGATGGCGCTGTGCATGTGGCGCAGTCGATCCCGGCACGAGGCACGGTGTGGGTGGATGAGCGATTATTGCGCCGGCTTGATATGAAAGTCGGGGATGAGGCGGGAATCGGTTCACGGCGTTTTATCGTGACCGCGCGCATCGTGAAGGACATCGACCAGTCCATCGGCTTCGCCAGTTTTGCGCCGCGCGTGTTGATGAACGATGTCGACCTGGCTTCCACCGGCCTGCTGCAGGAAGGCAGCCGCATCTCGTATCGCCTTATGATCGCAGGTGATGGGAAGCAGGTGGCTGCGCTGCGCGCAGCACTTCAAGACAAACTTTCGGGCAACGAAAAGATGGAAGACGTGCGCGATGCGCGCCCCGAGATACGCACGGCGCTGGAGCGCGCAGAGCATTTCCTTGGCCTTGCCGCATTGACTGCCGCCATTCTGGCTGGCGCGGCGATGGCCTTGGCGGCACGGCGTTTCGTTCTGCGCCATCTGGACGGTTGCGCGGTGATGCGTTGCCTCGGTGCCCAGCAAGGGCAGGTGCTGTGGCTGTTCCTGTATCAATTCATCCTGCTTGGCGTTGTTTCGGTGCTTCTCGGCGGTTTGCTGGGCTATGTCACGCAAGCAGGGCTGGTCGAGAGCATCGCGTCCATGCGCGAGGCGAGCTTGCCGCAACCCGGCGTGGTGCCGCTGCTGAAGGCTGCAGTCAGCGGCTTTGCTTTGTTGCTCGGTTTCGCCTTCCTGCCCTTGCTGCAATTGCGCAAGGTATCGCCCCTGCGCGTCCTGCGCCGGGAGTTGGATTCACCGGAAGCCAGCGGCTGGCTGATTTATGGTCTTGCATTGCTGGTGTTGGCAAGCCTGTTCCTGTGGCATGCGGGCTCGCTGAAGCTGGGCCTGGCGGTATTGGGAGGTTTGCTGGCGGGGCTGCTGGTGTTCGGCGGCCTGGCGTGGGTGCTGCTTCACGGTCTGGCGCGCAACGCATATTTCTTTCAATCGCATTGGCGGCATGCATTCAACAACCTCGCGCGGCACGGACGCAGTGCGGCGATACAGGTGGTGGCATTGAGCCTGGGCGGCATGGCCTTGCTGGTGCTGACGATGGTGCGCGCCGATCTGATGGAAAGCTGGCAGGGCAAGCTGCCGCCGGATACGCCGAACCGCTTCGTGGTGAACATACAGCCCGACCAGATCCGGCCGGTGCAGGATTTCTTCGTACGCCAGGTGTTGCCGGTACCCGAGTTGCAGCCGATGGTGCGCGGCAGGCTGATCGCCATCAACGACCGCACGATCAATGGCAACAGCTACCCCGATGCGCGTGCCCAGGCGCTGGTGGATCGCGAATTCAACCTTTCTTACATGGAGCGGCTGCCGGCCTGGAACGAACTGGTGGGCGGAAAATGGTGGACGGAGGGGGAGAATGGCCAATTGTCGGTGGAGGAAGGCATCGCCAAGACGCTGGGCATCCGTCTCGGGGACGTGCTCACCTACGATGTGGCCGGCAGCACATTTACCGCGAAAGTCACCAGCCTGCGCAAGGTGCAATGGGATTCGATGAAGGTGAATTTCTTCGTCATCGCGACGCCGGAGCTGCTCAGGGACTTTCCGGCCAGCTACCTGGGCAGCTTCTACCTGCCGCCGGACAAGGTGCGCGCGGGCGACGAACTGTCGCGCGAATTCCCGAATTTGCTGCTGGTCGACACCGGTGCGGTGATCGCCCAGGTGCGCAACATCATGGACCAGATCGCGCAGACGGTGAGCGCGGTGTTCCTGTTCACATTGTTCTCCGGCCTCGCAGTACTGTATGCCGCGCTGCTTGCCACGCAGGATGAGCGCAGCCACGAGGCGGCCATCCTGCGCACGCTGGGGGCGGACAGCCGCTATCTGCGGCGTCTGCACCTCTCCGAGTTCGCCGTGCTGGGTGGCCTGAGCGGCCTGTTCGCGGCGGCGGGCGCGGTGCTGCTGGGCGCGGTGCTGGCGCGTTTCGTACTGGATATTCCTTACCGGTCAGATGTTTCCATCTGGTTCATCGGTTGCGGCGGCGGCATGGCGGTGGTGATGCTGGCCGGGTGGCTGGCGACCCGGCGGCTGGTTTTGCGCCCGCCGCTACGCATTCTCGCGGCGGATTAATGGCTTAGCGCTTGACGCGGTGCACAATATCCCTATAATGCGCCCCTCCCTGAAAAAGGGAGTTTTTACCCTTGCTCCACCGTCCATCAATGTCGGGGGGCTTTAATCCACAAGGAGATGTAATGCGACACTACGAAATCGTATTTATCGTGCATCCCGATCAGAGCGAGCAAGTGCCCGCGATGGTCGAGCGTTATCGCACGTTGGTGACCAGCAAGAACGGTCACATCCACCGCCTCGAAGACTGGGGCCGCCGCCAATTGGCTTACCCAATCCAGAAGATCCACAAGGCACACTATGTGCTGATGAACATCGAAGTCGACCAGCCCACGCTGGACGAACTGGAACACGCATTCAAGTTCAACGACGCCGTGCTGCGCCACCTGACCATCAAGACCAAGGCTGCAGTCGTTACGCCTTCCGCGATGATGAAGGAAGAGAAGTCGCGCTCGTTCGGTAGCGATGCCGCAGCACCCGCCCCGGCAGCGGACGCTCCGGCAGCGGCAGCGTAAGCAAGGATTGAGCAGCAACCGTTGTGTGATTGAAGGGGAAGTGATCGAGCTGGAAGGCTTGCGTTACACCCCGGCAGGATTGGCGAGAGTGGCGTTCAAGTTGCGCCACACCTCGATGCAGCAGGAAGCGGGGATGCAACGCCAGGTCCAGTGTGATGTTCCGGCACTGGCGCTGGGAGAAGCGGCACAGCAAGTCAGCCGTTTGCAACCCGGCCAGATGGTGAGGGCCGAAGGTTTCCTTGCACAGCGCAGCCTGAAGATCGCGCAACTGGTTTTGCACATTGATAACGTTACATTGAGATAGAGGAGCACAACATGGCTCGTGTATTTAAAAAGAAAGATGACAAGAAGAACAGCGCTTCGCGTCAATTGTTCAAGCGCCGCAAATTCTGCCGTTTCACCGCCGAGAAGATCGCGGAAGTGGATTACAAGGATCTCAACATCCTGAAGGAAATGGTTTCCGAGAACGGCAAGCTGATTCCGGCACGCATCACCGGTACCAAGACGCGCTTCC
>JAJXTT010000170.1 GCA_021783525.1 Pseudomonadota bacterium | reverse complement strand
ATGCTGAGTTGCGATGGCCCGCACTGGACAGGATCATTGCCTTCAGCCGTGTTCAGGGGGCCGGCATCAGCCTGGGCAAGTTGCAGCGTGAATCGGTGACGCTGCGTTTGCGTAGCGGAAGCGAATCCTTGCGTCCTTCTGCCGCTGCAGCAACGCGCAGTCTGAAGAACCTGTTCCAGGAGCATCATGTCCCTCCCTGGCAGCGCCAGCGCTTGCCCTTGTTGTATTGCGGGGATGAATTGGCAAGCGTTGTGGGGGTCGCCATCCATGCCGATTTTCAGGCGGGGCCGGGAGAGGCGGGCGTGTTGGTGTCTTTCGGATAATTGGAATATGATTCCGCCGACCGGAAGTCGCAGTGCCAGAACCATAGAATCTATCAGGGGAGATAATTATGAAAATTGTAAGCGCGTTGTGCGGTGCCTTGTTGTTGAGTCTGTCTCTGGCGGCGTCTGCCGATCCCATCGTCATCAAATTCAGTCACGTCGTTGCAAACAATACGCCCAAGGGCAAAGCGTCGGATTTCTTTGCGAAGCGGGCCGCGGAGTTGACCAAGGGCAAAGTCAAGGTTGAGGTCTACCCCAACAGCTCCCTGTACAAGGACAAGGAAGAAATGGAAGCGCTGCAAATAGGCGCCGTGCAGATGCTGGCGCCATCCCTGGCCAAATTCGGCCCGTTGGGCGTGAAGGAGATCGAGGTCTTCGATATTCCTTTCATATTCGACAACTATGCCGAACTGCACAAGATCACCCAGGGCCCGATCGGCGCCAGCCTGCTGGCCAAGCTGGAACCCAAGGGCATCAAGGGTCTGGCCTTCTGGGACAACGGCTTCAAGTCTTTTTCTGCGAATACGCCCATCAGGACGCCAGCCGACCTCAAGGGCAAAAAGATGCGCATCCAGTCTTCCAAGGTGCTGGAAGAGGAAATGCGGTCGGTAGGCGCCATCCCCCAGGTGATCGCTTTCTCCGAGGTCTATCAGGCGTTGTCGACCGGCGTGGTGGACGGTACGGAGAATCCGATCTCCAATTTCTACACGCAGAAGATGAACGAAGTCCAGAAATACCTGACTCTGACCAACCACGGTTACCTGGGCTATGCAGTCATCGTCAACAAGAAGTTCTGGGACGGTTTGCCGGCTGACATTCGCGGCCAACTCGAACAGGCGATGAAGGAAGCGACCGATTACGCCAACAAGATCGCTCAGGAAGAAAACGACACCGCGCTGGAAGAGGTGAAGAAGAGCGGCAAGACCACCGTCTATACCCCGACCAAAGAAGAAAGAATGGCGTTCAAGAAAGCCATGGCCCCCGTTCACATCAAGATGGCCGATCGCGTCGGCAGCGACTTGCTGCAGTCCATCTACAAAGAGACCGGTACCGATCCAAGCAAGCTGTAGTCGCCGGTTGTCATGCCCGCCTGTGTTCGTCGCGGCATGGCGCCGGAATCAGCCAAATAGACTTGCAGCAGAACAGGGGGAGTATCGTTCGTGAAATTTCTTGATCATCTTGAGGAATGGTTGATTTCCTTTCTCATGGCCGGAGCGACACTGATCATCTTCGTCTCCGTCGTCCATCGCTACGCGGCCGGCCTCAGCATTCCCGTCGTGCAGGATTGGCTTCTGGGCATCAACTTTTCCTGGGCGCAGGAACTCACCATCATCATGTTCGTCTGGATGGCCAAATTCGGGGCCGCGTACGGGGTGCGCACCGGCATTCACGTCGGCGTCGACGTGCTGATCAACCGCCTGGACGAAAAAAAGCGTGCGAAGTTCATCGTGTTCGGCTTGCTTGCCGGAATGCTGTTCACCGGTATCGTGGCATCGCTGGGCGCTTACTTCATCTGGGAGAACGGCGCGCACCACGCATATCTGGGCCTGATCGGCAGCCCGTTCGGCGACGTGCCGGAAGGGCCGACGACGCCGGATCTCGAATGGCCGACCTGGATGGTCTATTCGGCGATTCCGCTCGGTACCGGCCTGATGTGTTTCCGGTTTCTGCAGGTCCTTGTCGTGTTTCTCAAGACCGGTCACCTGCCGCATCATGATCACGGACATGTAGATGGCCTGGACGACGAGACGCCGGTCGATATCAACGTGTATGCGATGGGCGACAATCTGCATCCGGCGGACCACGAGCATCCGGCAGTCGGCACGGTACGCCATCATGAAAAGAAGGATGGCAAGCCAGAATGAACGCCTCGATCATATTCATATTGCTGCTGGGGCTCATGCTGACCGGGATGCCGATCTCGATCGCCTTGGGCCTTACCGTACTCAGTTTTCTGTTCATGTTTACGCAGGTTCCGATCGAATCGGTTGCGCTGAAACTGTTCACAGGCATCGAGAATTTCGAGATTATGGCGATCCCGTTCTTCATTCTCGCCGGCAATTTCCTGACCCATGGCGGTGTCGCGAAACGCATGATCAAGTTCGCCTCGTCGATGGTGGGGCACCTGTACGGCGGCCTCGGAATGTCCGGTGTGCTTGCGTGTGCCTTGTTTGCGGCGATCTCCGGTTCCTCACCGGCCACGGTGGTGGCGATCGGCTCGATCCTGCTGCCTGCAATGGTCAAGGCCGGCTTCCCCAAAAAGTTCGGTGCAGGCATCATCACGACTTCGGGAGCGCTCGGCATCCTGATCCCGCCTTCGATCGTGATGGTCATGTATTCGGTGGCGACCAATACTTCGGTCGGTGCCCTGTTCATGGCGGGGATCGTGCCCGGCATCGCATTGGCCACTATCCTGGGCGGGGTGACTTATTTCCGGGCCAGGAAATTCGACTATCCGCGCCTGCCGAAGGCGAGCTGGGCCGAGCGCCTGAAAGCCTTCCGCGAGTCGATCTGGGGCCTGCTGCTGATCGTGATCGTCATGGGCGGCATCTACGCTGGCTTGTTCACTCCGACTGAAGCCGCGGCGATGAGCGCGGTCTACGCGTTTTTCGTCGCTGTCTTTGTCTACAAGGATCTGAGCATCAGGGACGTGCCACGGGTGCTGCTCAACTCGGCCAACATGTCCGCGATGCTGCTCTACATCATCACCAACGCCATGCTTTTCTCGTTCGTCCTGACCAACGAGAATATTCCGCAGGCATTGGCGAACTGGATGCTGGGCAACGGTCTGGGCACGATCACGTTCCTGCTTGCCTGCAACGTGATCCTGCTTCTTGCCGGCAACTTCATGGAACCGTCATCCATCGTATTGATCTTCGCGCCGATCCTGTTTCCGGTGGCGATGAAGCTGGGAATCAATCCGGTGCATTTCGGCATCGTCATGGTGGTG
Organism: Pseudomonadota bacterium; assembly: GCA_021783525.1. GTDB lineage: Bacteria > Pseudomonadota > Gammaproteobacteria > Burkholderiales > Gallionellaceae > Sideroxyarcus. Next base: position 1,447 of record JAJXTT010000170.1, on the reverse strand, counting down.
AACATGGAAGTCGGGATGTGCCATCCGCCGGTCGGCCTGAATCTCTATGTCGCGTCGGGTATCGCCAAGATGGGGATCACCGAACTGACCGTCGCAGTCTGGCCATGGCTGCTCTCCATGCTGGGCTTTCTGTTGCTGGTCACCTATTGGCCCCCGTTGTCGCTGTGGTTCCCTCGCCTGATCGGGGCAATGTAACGCCGGTGAGCCGGCGTCAGATCCGAATATTTTTCCATGCCGGGAGGATGGTCTCATCGTAATGAGGCGCATCCCCCCCGGACGTCATGCAGCAAGGCGCGCCATGCGCCAGCCCTTGTCTGGACGCTCTGCCGCCCTGCGACAGGGTAGCCAAATCCTGATAGAATCGCGCCCTCAGAATTTTCTGAAGCACATTCATTTTGGAGAGAAGCATGGCCGTCGAACGTACCCTTTCAATCATCAAACCCGATGCCGTGGCGAAGAACGTCATCGGCCAGATTTATTCCCGTTTTGAAGGCGCAGGCCTGAAGATCGTGGCTGCCCGTATGGTGCAACTGTCACGCGCCGAAGCGGAAGGTTTCTATGCGGTGCACCGCGCACGCCCGTTCTTCAATGATCTGGTCAACTTCATGATCTCCGGCCCGGTGATGATCCAGGTACTGCAAGGCGAAGGCGCGATCCTGAAGAATCGTGACCTGATGGGCGCGACCGACCCCAAGAAGGCCGAAAAAGGCACCATCCGCGCGGATTTTGCCGACAGCATCGATGCCAATGCAGTCCATGGTTCCGATGCGGCGGAAACCGCCGCAGTCGAGATTGCCTATTTCTTCCCGGCGCTGAACGTCTATTCGCGCTAAGTTGTTACCGATGAAGCAGAACCTCCTCGATTTTGAACCGGCAGCGATGACCGCATGGTTTGCGGAACAGGGCGAAAAGCCGTTCCGCGCCAAGCAGGTGCTGCGCTGGATATACAAAAGCGGGGAGTCCGATTTCGATGCGATGAGCGATCTGGCGATCTCTCTTCGCGAAAAACTGAAGCAGATCGCCTGCATTCAGACTCCCAAAGTGATGAAGGAAGAGATCGCTTCCGACGGGACCTGCAAATGGTTGCTGGATGTGGGCACCGGCAACGCAGTGGAGACCGTGTATATCCCTGAAGAGGATCGCGGAACATTGTGCGTCTCGACTCAAGCCGGATGCGCCCTGGATTGCTCCTTCTGTTCTACGGGCAAGCAGGGGTTCAACCGCAACCTGTCGACCGCCGAGATCATCGGCCAGGTGTGGTGGGCAAACCACGAACTGGGCCGCGCCGCTGACGGTCACTGGCCCATTACCAATGTGGTTATGATGGGCATGGGCGAGCCGCTGCTGAATTTCGACAATACCGTGAGCGCGTTGCGCCTGATGCTGGATGACAATGCCTACGGCCTGTCGCGCCGCCGCGTGACGGTCTCCACTTCCGGCGTGGTGC
>JAJXTT010000169.1 GCA_021783525.1 Pseudomonadota bacterium | reverse complement strand
TCAAAGCGGTTTGAGCGAGCAGATGAGCAACGAGACATTACAGGCCGTCCGCGGCATGAACGATATCCTGCCGGACGAGGCGCAACTGTGGCTGTGGTTCGAAGACACCGTGCGCGACTGGCTGGAAGGCTACGGCTACCGCAACATCCGCATGCCGCTGGTGGAGCCGACCGCGCTGTTCAAGCGCGCCATAGGCGAAGTCACCGATATCGTCGAAAAAGAGATGTACAGTTTCGAGGACAGCCTTAACGGCGACCAGCTGACGCTGCGCCCGGAGGGGACGGCTTCCTGCGTGCGTGCGGCGTTGCAGCACAATTTGCTGTATAACGCGCCGCAGCGCCTGTATTACGGCGGCGCGATGTTCCGCCATGAGCGCCCGCAGAAGGGGCGCTACCGCCAGTTTCACCAGGTCGGTGTGGAGGCTTTGGGTTTTGCCGGACCGGACATCGACGCCGAGCAGATCGTGATGTGCGCGCGGCTCTGGAAAAAACTGGGCATCGGCGATGTGGCCTTGCAGATCAATTCGCTGGGAGATGCGGCGTCCCGGCAGCGCCACCGCGAAAAGCTGATCGCCTATTTCGAGCAGCACAAGGATGTGCTGGATGCCGATGCGCTGCGGCGGTTGCACAGCAATCCGTTGCGTATCCTCGACACCAAGAATCCGGCGATGCAGGAGTTGGTGAGCGCGGCACCGAAGCTGATGGACGAACTGGAAGAAGACGCCATCGGCCATTTCGAGGCGGTGCAGGCGATCCTGAGGCGGCACGGCATCGCTTTCGAGATCAACCCGAGACTGGTGCGCGGACTGGACTACTACAACCGCACGGTGTTCGAATGGGTCACGACCCGCCTGGGTGCGCAGGGAACGATCTGTGCCGGAGGCCGTTATGACGGCCTGATCGAGCAGATCGGCGGCAAGCCGGCGCCCGCGTGCGGGTTTGCCATGGGTGTGGAACGGCTGCTGGCATTGCTGCAGGAAAGCGGCATGCAGAACCCGGCTGCCCCCCTGGACGTATACGTGGTGCATCAGGGCGAACAGGCGCAGAGTCTGGCCTGGCGCGCGGCGGAAAACCTGCGCGACGGCGGTCTGCGCGTGCTGTTGCATTGCGGCGGCGGCAGTTTCAAATCGCAGATGAAAAAGGCCGACGGCAGTGCGGCGGTCTGCGCGGTCATCGTTGGCGATGACGAAGCGGCGGCGAATGCCGTCATGCTCAAGCCCTTGCGCGGGGGAGGAGAGCAACAGCGTGTGGGAATGGATGATTTGCAGCAAAAAGTTCGTGAATTGATCATGTGAGGAAATGAAAATGTCTAGTTTGGATCTGCAGGAACAGGAACAGGTGGAAGCGCTCAAGGCCTGGTGGAAAGAGAACGGCAAATGGGTTGTCGGCGTCCTGGTGATCGGCCTGCTCGGTTTCGCAGGCACCCTGTACTGGAAGAGCTACCAGTCCGGTCAGGCCGCCGAAGCGGCCAAGCTGTACGCCGAAGTGGTGAAGCAGGCCGCCTCCAACGATGCCAAACGGATCGGCGACGCGGCGGATGCACTGGTCAGTCGTTATGGCAACAGCGCCTACGCACCCCGCGCGCAACTCCTGGCAGCGCAAGCCAGCCTGCAGGCACACGATGTGGCGCATGCCACGGTGCAATTGCAGTGGGTGATCGAACATGCAAATGAAACGGGATTGCAGGATACGGCGCGCCTGAAGCTGGCAAGCGTATTGCTCGACGAAAAGAAATACGATGAGGCGCTCAAGCAGCTCGATGCGGCGCATCCGGAATCATTCACGGGTCTTTATTCCGATCTGCGCGGCGATGTGTTGAGCGCGCAGGGCAAGACAGCGGAAGCCCGTGCGGCGTATCAGCAGGCCTACGACAAGATCGATGCCGGGAACTCCTATCGCAACCTGATCCAGTTGAAAATGGATGGTCTGGGCAACGCCAAATGAAATTGAATCGTCACTTCGCCGCCTTGCTGTTGTCCGCAGTGCTGGGTGCCTGCAGCAGCGACAAGCCGACGATCGAACCCGCCAAGCTGGTCGATTTCAAGGCCAGTGCCAAGGTCGAAGTGCGCTGGGATGCAAGTATCGGCGACGCGGGTTTGAGCGACCTGTTTCCCGCGGTGACGCGTGAAGCGGTGTTTGCGGCGAATGCGAAAGGCAACATCTATCGCTTCGACCGCAATACGGGGAAACAGGCTTGGCGTATCGATAGCGGTTTTGAAATCACCGGCGGTGTCGGTGCGGGCGAGGGGTTGGTGGTGGTCGGCGGAGGGAAGGGAGAACTTGCCGCCTTTGACGAAGATACCGGCCGGCTGCAGTGGAAGGTCAAAGTATCCAGCGAGGTACTGACGGCGCCCATGATTTCGGACGGCATCGTGGTGGTGCGTACCGGCAACCAGCGCATCACCGGATTGAGTGCGAAAGACGGCAGTCGCCTGTGGTTATATGAGCGTGCCACTCCCACGCTGATCGTGCGCAGCCATGCCAGTGTGGTGATACGCAACGACCTGGTCTATGCGGGTTTTGCTGCCGGGAAATTGGCCGCGATCGGCCTGAAGAATGGCGTGGTGGTGTGGGAATCGTCGGTTTCTCAGCCGCGCGGCAGCACCGAGCTGGAACGTATCAGCGACATCACTAGCCTGCCGGTGGTGGACGATTCCCAGGTTTGCGCGGTAGCCTTCCAGGGAAGCATGGCCTGTTTCGATGCCGTGCAGGGGGGCGCATTGTGGACCCGCGAAATCGCCAGCGAAAAAGGCCTGGCGATTTCCGGCAAGACCTTGTACGTGACGGACAGCGACAGCAATGTGCTGGCCCTGGACAAGAGTACCGGCGCAACGATATGGAAGAACAGCCAGCTCGCGATGCGCAAGGCCACCGCCGTCTACCCGCTGGACGACTATCTGGTGCTTGGAGATTACGAAGGTTATCTGCATGTGCTGAAAAGCGACGACGGCAGTTTCGTGGCGCGACGCAAGACCGATGGCAGTGCCATCCGGGTGACTCCTGCCACCCTGGGCGACGGCGCCCTGGTTCAGACCAGCGGCGGCGGGTTGTATTCCATCGTAATCCGCTAAGAACATGTTACCTACTCTCGTACTTGTCGGCCGCCCCAATGTGGGTAAATCCACATTATTCAATCGCCTCACGCGCAGCCGTGACGCGCTGGTCGCGGACCTTCCTGGATTGACCCGCGACCGTCACTACGGGCGCGGTCGCGTAGGCGAACGGCCTTATCTGGTCGTCGATACCGGCGGTCTGGAGCCGGTCGCCAAGGAAGGCATCCTGCATGAAATGGCCAAGCAGACGCGGCAGGCAGTGGACGAGGCCGACATGGTCTTGTTCATCGTCGACGGCCGGGACGGGGTAACGCCGCAGGACCGCATCATTGCCACCCAGCTGCGCAAGACGGGCCGTCCGTTGCTGTTGCTGGTGAACAAATCCGAAGGCATGCAGAGCGCGCGTGCCACCATGGAATTCCACGAACTCGGACTGGGAACGCCGATCCCCATTTCCTCCGCGCACGGCGACAATGTCGCCGAGATGATCGAAGTCGCACTGGATGAATTGCCGGCGGCCGAGCCCGAAGTCGAGGAAAAATCCGATCACCCCAAGCTCGCCATCGTCGGTCGCCCGAACGTGGGCAAATCCACGCTGGTCAATGCCATCCTCGGCGAGGAGCGCGTCATCGCGTTCGACCAGCCGGGCACCACGCGTGACTCGATCTACATCGATTTCGAACGCGACGGCAAGCAGTACACCATCATCGACACAGCCGGCGTGCGCCGCCGCGGCAAGGTCGACGAGGCCGTCGAAAAATTCTCGGTGGTGAAGACGCTGCAGGCCATCGAGGATGCCAATGTGGTGGTGCTGGTGGTGGATGCCCGCGACCAGATCACCGAACAGGATGCGCACCTTGCCGATTTTGTGCTGCAAGCCGGGCGCGCGCTGGTGCTCGCGGTGAACAAGTGGGATGGCCTGGACGAATACAAGCGGGACACGACCAAGCGCGATATCGAACGCAAGCTGCATTTCCTGAGCTTTGCCAAGCACCACTATATTTCCGCGCTGAACGGGACGGGCGTGGATGCACTGCTGAAGTCGGTGAACCAGGCTTACACGGCAGCCATGGCCAAGCTTCCCACGCCGCAGCTCACCCGGGTGCTGGAAGAGGCGCTGCAGAAACAGCAGCCGCCGCGCGTGGGCAGTTTCCGTCCCAAGATGCGCTATGCCCACCAGGGCGGCAGCAATCCGCCGCTCATCATCATTCACGGCAGCGCACTGGACAAAGTACCCGACAGCTATAGCCGCTTTCTGGAGAAGACCTTCTGCGACGCCTTCAAATTGCAGGGGACGCCGCTGCGTATCGAGTTCAAATCCGGCAAGAATCCGTTTGCCGACAAGAAGCACGTGCTCACCGAAAGCGAGCAACGCGCCGCCCACCGTGCGCGCATTCGCGGGCGCAGGCTGTACGGCTAGGGGCCGTCATTTCTGCCGATTATTTGTGCATTCCTGTGCGCTTTCATGACACGCGCAGTCTTTGCTGAGTTGCGGGAGTGGGCCGCCAGAGGTCGATCCGGGTGCCGAGACTGATTCGAACAAGTGCCCGGGACTCCGTGCCCTTCCGTAGCGCCCCGTTTTCCAGTAAAGTACCCGCCCCAAGAACTACAAGAGCAGACATCATGAGTGCAAAAGGGCAACAACTACAAGACCCGTTCCTGAACGCATTGCGCAAGGAA
>JAJXTT010000168.1 GCA_021783525.1 Pseudomonadota bacterium | reverse complement strand
CAGCGAATCCAGCACGACCGCATCGTCATCGACGATAAATACGTAGCCGTAGTAACTCATGTTGCAAGCGGCAAAGTCAGGTGAAAAATGGCACCGGCACCGGATTGCGGCTCAAACCACAGCTTGCCCCCGTTTGTCTCGATCAGGGAGCGGCTGACTGCGAGCCCCATGCCGATGCCCTTGGCCTTGGTGGTAAAGAACGGCTTGAACAGGCGATATACGTCCCCTTCCCTGATTCCGGGCCCGTTATCCTGTATTGTCACTTGAACTGCGCTTTCGTCCGGTATTCGTTTCACCGTTACGCAAATGACCGGCAGCGGGACACCGCCTTCCCGCATGGCCTCCATCCCGTTGTGCAACAGATTGAGCAACACCTTTTGCACATGGATACGATTGGCCCGAACCACGGGAATTTCTTCACCCTTGCGGAAAACGCATTCGAACGCCAATTCCTGCTCCGACCTTGCTGCATCGAGAACATCGGTTATTTCTTCATGAAGATCGAACGTTTCAGTCGTGAACTCCTGAGTGTTCAGGAATTCGAGCAGATCCCGGATCGATTTCCCGGCACGGTGGGCCTGTCGCTCGCAGCCGTCGATCGCTTTCCTGATCTTGTCCAGGTTGGGTTCTCTGGAGCCCAAAAGCATGAGTGCAGCGTTGCTATAGGAGGCGATTGCAAGCAGCGGCTGATTCAACTCGTGTGCGATGGCGGCAACCGTTTGCGAGGTTGCATGCAGCAAATGCAGATCGTCCATTTTCTTTCGCCGATCCTGAATTTCCTTTTCCATGCTTTTTCGTTCGGTGATGTCGGAGATGACGATGCGTATCGGGGAGTCATTCCCTGCCTCCATCCGCATGCTGTCCAATTTGGCCTGAAAGGACGATCCGTCGACGCGTCTGATCGCCAGTTCGCAACTTTGCCTGTCGCTGCTGTGTCGTATCTTCGAAAGATACCGGTTCCAGGATTCGCTGTCCTCAGGTGCCACGAAAGGAGCGAAGCGGCGACGGATCAGTCCGCCGCGCTCTTCGCCCAGCAGCGCAGCTCCGGCAAGATTGACCTCGTCGATGCCCCCGTCGCTTCCGAGCGTGAGGTAACCAATGGGGAAAAAGTCATAAAGATCCCGGTACCGGTCACGGGGCGCTTCCCCCGCAATCTGCCCATTCCGCCGCTCATCGTCCTGCGGTCTTGGTGCGAGCTGGTGCGCCTGGAGTTCATACAGCTTCTCCCAGGTGGCAAGGGAATGTTCCTCCATGGGAGATTCGGGCGAAAGCTGCTCTTCGACTTCCACGCGAAGAACGTTTTGGGCTTTCTTTCTGGCCGGTTCATCTGCTGGTGGCATCAGGATTTCGCTTGGTTCGTCCAATGATGTTTATCGGAATGGTAACGAAAATATCACAGAAACAGATCGCTAAGTAACATCCGCACAAAACCGGATTCCGGAAAAAAGTAACACAGCCCAGACATTGATGCTACTTCGCGAGGCCTCCCGTGCATGAATCCATCGCTTTGCCTGTTGCGGATCGAAAAGGACGCAGCTTTTGACGGTTCCGACATATACCGCTCCCAATCTGTCCTGTATACAGAAACTCCTTAATTTATCAATCAGATACGTATTTACGGAAATACCGAATAGGTCCTGATACGTCACACCGGCGGAGACCGGTGTCCAGTTAATTGAAATCACTGGATTCCGGCCTTCGCCGGAATGACGACTTAATCGGCGTTTCCTAATACATATGTATTCGCCCGTATTCCAACCATCCCGGTATCGCAGTAGATTCAACCATCCCCGATTGCTTCATCTTCTGACACCAGCCTCAAGGAGAACAATATGGACTTGCGGAGAAGTATCTCATCCGTCGACACCCCCCGTCTTTCCCATAACCGGGGCCGGAAATGGAGCAATGAGCACCGGATCGAACCGCAAGACCCCCCGTCACTTGCACTGGACGAGCGCGGAATGATCCAGGACTGCAGCAAGTCATTTGAAAGCCTGTTTGGTTTCCAGCGCCGCGATCTGGTTTGGCAACACGTGTCGCGCCTGCTACCGCAGCTCACAGGGGTCGACCTGGTTCAGGCCGGACGCTTGAATCCGCTCCTCAATTATCTGTGCCATTGCGGTCACCACTACGAAGCCCAGGATCGGCAAGGAAGGATTATTTCCTGCATCCTGAGCCTTGTCCGTGTCGAGTTTGACGGCAGGCGCTCTTTGCGGCTGATCATCAATCCCTTACTGCCGGAGCTGGAACCATGAGCCCTTGTCCTGGCCAGACCGGAATTGCTGATACCGGATACGTTGGGACTGAGGAATCGCTTCCATCGCTGAATATTTTCAAGCGGTACCCAGGTGGCACTTGTCTTTGACGCAACTAAAAAAGGAGCACTATCATGAACTTGATCAAATGGGATCCCTTCAGGGAACTGGATGACGTTTCAAGTCGTTTGAATCGCATCTTCGGACGGCTGCCCGGCCGTTCCACATCGGATAACGAGATGCTGGCCGTTGCGGACTGGATGCCTTCCGTCGACATCAGCGAAACGGACGCCGCCTACCTCATCAAGGGTGAAATTCCCGGGGTCAGCAAAGAGGATGTAAAAGTCACCATCCAGAACGGCATGCTCACGATTCAGGGCGAGCGCAAACAGGAAAAGGAAGAGAAAAACAAGAAATACCATCGCGTCGAGTGTTCATATGGCAGCTTCATGCGCAGCTTCCGGGTGCCGGACGACGCCGACGAATCAGCCGTAAAAGCCGAATTCAAGGACGGCATGCTCAACGTGACACTTCCAAAATCGGAGAAAGCCAAGCCAAAGTCGATCAACGTCTCCGTGTCATGACGGCAAGGCAGTGCCGGTCAGATACACAAGAGCGTTCTGACCTGCACCGCATCTAATTCAAACGGGGACGATGGAACCGAACAGCGCGACTGTTCCCACACCCAACAGGATCAACACGACCTGCTGCACTGTGTCGCGCATGCGGGTTCGTTTGTGCAAACCGGGTATCAGGTCCGCCACCGCGATGTAGATCAGGCTGGACGCCGCCAAGGCCAGCAAATACGGCACCAGCGTTTGCATGTCCCTCAGCGCGACGTACCCCAGCACCCCGCCGACCAGCGTGGCGAAACTGGAAATGAGGTTGAGTTGAAAGGCGCGTAGCTTGCTGTAGCCGGAATGCAGCAGGACCGCAAAATCGCCGACTTCCTGCGGGATCTCGTGGGCGATGATGGCAAGCGAGGTCACGACCCCCAGGTGCACGTCGACCAGGAAGGCCGCCGCGATGATGATGCCATCGATGAAGTTGTGGAACGTATCACCGACGATGACCATCGTGCCGCTGCGCCCGTGATCGTGCCCCGCCTGTTCGTGAGGCTCATGCGCCTCGCAGTGTTCGTGATGGCAGTGGCGCCAGATCAACACCTTCTCCAGCGTGAAGAACAGCAGGATACCGAGCAGCACCGTCGCGCTCACCGCGGGCAGATTGGGCCCTTGCTGGAACGCCTCGGGCAGGATGTCGAGGAATACGGCGCCCAGTAGCGCCCCGATGGCATAGCTCACCAGTCCGCCGAGGTATTCACCCCGTGCATTGAGCGCAAACAGCGCTGCCGCTATCACGCTCAGGATGCCGCCCAGTAGGCTGGTAATGATGATCCAGGCCAGGATGCTCATGCGATGACCGAAATAAATGAAGGGCGCGGATTATACCCAGTATCAACGGACGATACCGAATTCGGGCTCCTTGTTGTAGTACTTGAAACCTTCGCGCAAACGTTTGGCCGCCTCATCGGACATTTTCTCGAAGGCGACGCCGCAGACGAACTTCCCCTGCTCCTCGCGTTGCCAGGTGATCCTGCCAGGCAATCTGACCGGCTTTTGTCCCTCGTAATGACTGATATCTTCCTGCGGCAGGTATATCTCCATTTCGATCGGCTTGTCCCGATCCAGCTCTTTGCCCATCAGAAGGCGAATACCGGTCATGCTGAAATCCAGGCTGGGGCATTCGACGGAGGTACCACCCTGTGCTACATGGACCAGCAGACGATTGGCGGCACGCGGAAAAGTCCGCTTCTCGTGCTGGATCGCCTGGATGGCAGAAGTGTGGTTGAAGGTGAATTCAGCCATCAGGTTGTTCAGCTTCCCGGTGACCGTGTGCAGTCCGTCGCCAATGCCTGCCGTCGTCTCCACCTTGACTGAGCTTTCCTGCAGCGTGGCGAAGAGTTCCCTCAGTGTCTTCTGGAGAATATCCACATTGCGTATCTGCGCGACGCTCGCCTCGGAAATACCGTTGTTCGCGCTTGCCGTTTCCGCGACATCCACCGAAATACGCTCGATGACTGCCGCCGTTTCGCCCGCCAGTTTCTGATTCTCGTGCACCTTGCCCACCACCACGTTCATCGACGTCGTCACTTCTTCCACCTTGCCACCAAGCTGGGAGATGATGCGTGAAACCTCACCGGCCGATTGTGTCGTGCGCTCGGCCAGTTTGCGAACTTCATCGGCCACCACGGCGAATCCGCGCCCCTGCTCGCCGGCGCGGGCGGCCTCAATCGCCGCATTGAGCGCAAGCAGATTGGTTTGTCCGGCAATATCCTGAATGGTGGTGATGATGTCGTGGATCTGCGCCGCCGATCTCTCCAGTTCATTGATCTTCGTCGCTGCCTGGTTCACTTCATGCACCGTGTTTTCCATTTCGGAGATGTTCTTCTGCACGAAACTGATTCCCTCGCGCGCCTGGGCCTCTGTCTTCTGTGCTCTTACCGTGGCTTCGGTCG
>JAJXTT010000167.1 GCA_021783525.1 Pseudomonadota bacterium | reverse complement strand
CGAGATGATGCGCTACGTCAAGCGGCTGGAGAACAAGGACCTGTCGCTGACGCACTCGATGATCTCGCTGGGTTCCTGCACCATGAAGCTCAATGCGGCATCCGAAATGCTGGCGCTGACCTGGCCAGCGTTTGCCAACCTGCACCCCTTCGTACCGCTGGAGCAGGCCGCAGGCTATCAGGAAGTGATTGGCGGCCTGGATGCGGCATTGTCCGAGATCACCGGTTTCGCGCAGATGAGCTTCCAGCCCAACAGCGGCGCGTCCGGCGAATATGCCGGCCTGCTGGTGATCCAGGCTTACCACCGTTCGCGCGGCGAAGACCAGCGCAACGTGGTGCTGATCCCCTCTTCGGCGCACGGCACCAACCCGGCCAGCGCGGCGATGTGCGGCCTGCACATCGTGGTGGTCAAGTGTGACAGCAAAGGCAACATCGACGTGGACGACCTGCGTGCGAAGGCGGAAGAACACAAGGCCGACCTGTCTTGCCTGATGGTGACCTACCCCAGCACGCACGGCGTATATGAGGAAAGCATCAAGGACATCACCGCGATCATCCACGCCAACGGCGGCCAGGTGTACATGGACGGAGCGAACATGAACGCGCAGGTCGGGCTGACCAGTCCCGGCAACATCGGCGCGGACGTGTGCCACCTGAACCTGCACAAGACCTTCGCGATCCCGCACGGCGGCGGCGGACCGGGTGCCGGCCCCATCGGCGTCGCGGAACATCTCGTGCCGTTCCTGCCATCGCACCCGGTGGTCAAGGTGGGCGGCACGCAGGGCATCCACGCGGTGTCCGCCGCGCCCTACGGCAGCGCGCTGATCCTGCTGATCTCCTACGGCTACATCAAGATGATGGGCGGTTCCGGCCTCACCGAGGCCACGCGCATGGCGATCCTGAACGCCAACTACATCAAGGAATCGCTGAAAGACCACTACGCCACGCTGTACAGCGGCGCAAACGGCCGCTGCGCGCACGAGATGATCCTCGACTGCCGTGACCTCAAGCGCGAAGGCATCGAAGTAACGGACATTGCCAAACGACTGATGGACTTCGGCTTCCACGCGCCCACCACGTCCTTCCCGGTGGTGGACACGCTGATGGTCGAACCGACCGAGAGCGAATCGAAGGCCGAACTGGACCGTTTTTGCGCCGCGATGATCGCCATTCGCGGCGAGATCGATGAGGTGCTTTCCGGCAGGGCGGACAAGAAGGACAATGTGCTCAAACATGCGCCACATACCGCGAAAGCGGTGGTGGCGAACGAGTGGAGGCGCCCCTATTCGCGCGAACAGGCGGCATTCCCCCTGCCCTGGGTGCGGGATAACAAATTTTGGCCAAGCGTGGCGCGGGTGGATAATGTGTACGGCGACAAGAATCTGGTTTGCGCTTGCCCGCCGATATCCAGCTACATCTGATTGCCCCGTCGTTCCGGCCTGCATCCGCAAGGGGTACGCCGTGGTTGTACGGGGCTAAAGCCCCAACAACACACGCAGCGCCGGAATGACGCAAACTTAAGGAGACACATCATGGCCAAAGAAAAAAATGAAAAGCCTGCCACTACCCTCGGCGGTGCACCCGTCACCCTGTTCGGCACCTTCCCGGCCGTCGGCCAGACGGCGCCGGATTTCACGCTGGTCGACAAGGACCTGAAGGATGTCTCGCTGCAGGACTTCGCCGGCAAGCGCAAGGTGCTCAACATCGTGCCCAGCCTGGACACTGCCGTGTGCGCCACTTCCACACGCAAGTTCAACGAGGCCGCGGGCAAGCTGAACAACACCGTGGTGCTGGTGATCTCCGCCGACCTGCCGTTCGCGATGAGCCGTTTCTGCGTCGCGGAAGGCCTGCAGAACGTCGTCACGCTGTCGCTGATGCGCGGCCGCGATTTCATGCGCAACTACGGCGTGAAGATCGCCGATACGGCTTTGGCAGGCGTGACTGCGCGTGCCGTGCTGGTGCTGGACGACAAGGACCGCGTCATCCATGCCGAACTGGTGGACGACATCACCCACGAACCGAATTACGACGCGGCGCTGGCTGCGCTGGACAAGAGCGATCCGGTTGTGGCTCCCTGACTTCGCGACCTTCCGACAAACGCCATGGAGCGATCCATGGCGTTTGTCTTTGGATGAGATAAAAGCCTTCCCGGTTCGTTGTACCATGCCTCCTTGATCTCCGGAGGCGGAATGGACAGTGATCCCGAATCGACACCGCATCAGGCACAGACTTCCGACTGGCACAGCCGGACAGCGCAGGAAACCTTGATCGCGCTGGGCTCCACTGTGGAAGGGCTTTCCCCTGAAGAGGCAGCCCGCCGCCTGGAACAGCACGGCCACAACCGCCTGCCCGCCGCCCGCAGGGACGGTTTGCTGCTGCGCTTCTTCCGCCAGTTCGACAACATCCTCATCTACGTGCTGCTGGCCTCCGCGCTGATCACCGCGCTGCTCGGCCACTGGGTGGATTGCAGCGTGATCGCCGGCGTGGTGCTCATCAACGCCATCATCGGCGTGATCCAGGAAGGCAAGGCGGAGCGTGCGCTGGACGCCATCCGCAATATGCTCTCGTCAAGCGCAACGGTGCTGCGCGATGACCGTCGCCGCGAAGTTCCGGCGGAGCAGGTAGTGGTTGGCGACATCGTGCTGCTGGCTTCCGGCGACAAGGTACCGGCCGACGTGCGCCTGATCGAGGCGCGCCAGCTGCGGATCGACGAGGCCGCACTGACCGGCGAATCGGCGCCGGTGGAAAAGGACATCGCGGCTGTGGAAGCGCGCGCCGTGATCGGCGACCGCACCTGCATGGCCTACTCCGGCACGCTGGTCGTGTACGGACAGGCGCGAGGCGTTGTGACCGCCACCGGGGCAAGCTCCGAGATCGGGCGCATCAGCGGCATGATCGCGTCGGTGGACACGCTGCAAACGCCGCTGCTAAGGCAGATGGCGGGTTTCGGCAAACAGCTGACCCTCGCCATCCTGCTGCTGGCCGCCCTTACCTTCTATTTCGGCGTCCGGGTGCGCAATTACGACTGGGCGGAAATGTTCCTTGCCGCCGTCGGCCTGGCGGTCGCCGCGATACCGGAAGGGCTGCCGGCCATCATGACCATCGTTCTGGCCATCGGCGTGCAGCGCATGGCGCGGCGCAACGCCATCATCCGCCGCCTTCCCGCGGTCGAGACGCTGGGTTCGGTGACCGTGATCTGTTCCGACAAGACCGGCACGCTCACCAGGAACGAGATGACGGTACAACGCGTCTACACGGCCGAACGCGTATTCGAGGTCAGCGGCACCGGCTACGGGCCGCATGGCGGGTTTTCCATCGCAGGGAGAGAAGTGTTCGTCGCCGACTATCCCGAGCTGATCGAATTGGGCCGCGTCGCGCTGCTGTGCAACGAAGCCGAGCTGCATGCGCACCCGACCATCGCCACGGACTGGCATATCGAGGGCGACCCGACCGAGGGTGCGCTGCTCACATTGGCAGCCAAGACCGGGCTCGATATCGCCTTCGAGCGCGAGGCGCTGCACCGTACCGACCTGATCCCCTTCGAGTCCCAACACCGCTTCATGGCGACCCTGCATCACGACCTCGAAGGGCACGGCTTCATCTTCCTCAAGGGCGCGCCGGAGCGCGTGCTGGAAGCGTGCCAGTTCGAACGGGCGGACGGCGAAGATCGCCCGTTGCGGCACGGTCACTGGCAGCAGTCGATACAGGCTGCGGCACGGCAGGGACTGCGCCTGCTTGCCGTGGCGATGCGCCCGGCCGCAGGCGATCAGCGCGAACTCAGCCTGGTCAACGTGCAGGATGGATTCTCCCTACTGGGGGTGTTCGGCATCGGCGACCCGCCGCGCGATGAAGCCCTGCTGGCGGTGGCGCGCTGCCGCGGGGCAGGCATCGCGGTGAAGATGATCACCGGAGACCATCTCGATACCGCCTGTGCCATTGGCGCGCGCTTCGGCCTGCGTACCGAAAGGGCGCTGACCGGCGGCGAGATCGAACACATGGATGCAGGCGCCCTGCGCGTTGCCGTGAACGAGGCCGACATCTTCGCGCGCGCCAGCCCCGAACATAAGCTCGCACTGGTGCAGGCGCTGCAGGCCAACGGGGCGGTCGTGGCGATGACGGGCGACGGCGTGAACGATGCGCCGGCATTGAAGCGCGCCGATGTCGGCGTGGCGATGGGCCGCAAAGGCACCGAGGCCGCGCGCGAAGCGGCCGAGATGGTCCTGGCCGACGATAATTTCGCCTCCATCGACGCGGCGGTGGAGGAAGGCCGCACCGTCTACGACAACCTGAAGAAATCCATCGTCTTTGTGCTGCCCACCAATGGCGGCGAGGCGATGGTGATCGTCGCGGCGATCCTGCTCGGGCTGACGCTGCCGATCACGCCGGTGCAGATCCTGTGGGTGAACATGGTCACGGCGATCACACTGTCCATGGCACTGGCCTTCGAGGCGCCCGAGGCGGATGTGATGCAGCGTCCCCCGCGCGCCGCAGATGAGCCCTTGCTCAACCGCTTTCTGCTGTGGCGCATCCTTTTCGTGTCCGGCCTGATGGTGGCGGGTTCGCTCGGCTTCTTCCTGTGGGAGCAGGCGCGCGGGGCAAGCCTCGAAGCGGCGAGGACGGTGGCGGTGAACGCGCTGGTGGTGGGCGAGATATTCTACCTGTTCAACTGTCGCTTCCTGCTCGCCTCCTCGGTCAATCTGCGCAGCTTCAGCGGCTCGCGCCCGGTGCTCATCGCGATCCTTGCGGTCGCGGCGCTGCAGGCGCTATTTACCTATGCACCGGCCT
>JAJXTT010000166.1 GCA_021783525.1 Pseudomonadota bacterium | reverse complement strand
GTCACTACCAGAGGGGTCACGCCGGCCTTTTCCATCTCATCACGGAACGCCGCGACCTGCTCTGCCGGGATGAACGGATCGGCCTCGCCAGTGAACGAGGCGATGCGCGCCTTCACCACGCCCGGCTCCGCCGGATGCGACGTCTTCAGGCCGCCGTGAAAACTCTCCACCACCTTGAGCGGTTCCCCGAGACGCGCCATGTTCAACGCCACCGATCCGCCGAAGCAATAGCCGATGGCGCCGATGTTGTCGGCATCCACGGTCTTCTGTTGCTTGAGCAGCGTAAGCGCGGCTTCGAAGCGCGCCTTGGCCAGGGCCTCATTCTGGCTCACTTCGCTGGAGAATTTCTGCGCATCGTCGGGATGGTGCGCCATCTTGCCGTTGCCGTACATGTCGAGCGCCAGTGCGGTGTAACCCTGCTGCGCCAGCATGCGAGCGCGCTTGCGCGCGTAGTCGTTGAGCCCCCACCATTCGTGCACCACCAGCACGCCGGGGCGCTTGCCTTTTACCGCATCGTCGTAGGCGACATAGCCCCTGAGTCTGGTGCCGTCGGCTTCGTAGCTGACTTCCTTGCCCTGGACCGCGGCATGCGCCGTCGCGGCAATCAACACGAGACCAATGAAACAAAGCGATCTTTTCATGGCATTTCTCCTGTCGTGAACGAGTGGCCAGTATAAATGAAGTTGAAATGACAAGGGACGCCGTGGCGTCCCTTGTGGTCATAGCTCTGCAGGAATCAGTCCGCCGCCCGCATCGCCTTCTTGCGGTCGAACTCCTTCAGGTAACGTTTGCGGATACGGATGGACTTCGGCGTCAATTCCACCAATTCGTCGTCGTCGATGAACTCAACGGCCGACTCCAGGGTCATCTTCAATGCAGTCGTCAATCGCACCGCTTCGTCCGTGCCGGAAGCCCGCACGTTGGTGAGCTTCTTGCCCTTGATCGGGTTGACGACCAGGTCGTTGTCGCGCGAGTGGATACCGATGATCATGCCTTCATACAGCTTGTCGCCGGGCACCACAAACATGCGGCCGCGATCTTCCAGGTTCCACAAGGCATAAGCCACGGCCTCGCCGTCTTCCGCAGAGATCAGCACGCCGTTGTGGCGGCCTGGCAAGTCGGGTTTGACGGGGCCGTAGTCGTCGAATACGTGGCTGATGAGGCCGGTGCCGCGCGTCATGGTCATGAAGTCGGACTGGAAGCCGATCAATCCGCGTGCCGGAATGTGGTATTCCAGGCGGGTACGGCCATGGCCGTCGGATTCCATGTTGGTCAGTTCCCCGCGGCGGCGGCCGATTTCTTCCATGACCGCGCCCTGGTTCTCATCTTCCAGGTCGATGGTCAGGTTCTCGTACGGCTCGCATTTCTCGCCGTTGATCTCTTTGTAGACCACGCGCGGTTTGCCCACCGCCAATTCGAAACCTTCACGACGCATGGTTTCCAGCAAAATGGTCAGGTGCAATTCGCCGCGGCCGGAAACGCGGAATACGTCCGCATCGGCCGTGTCTTCGACTTTCAAAGCCACGTTGGTCAACAATTCCTTGTTCAGGCGGTCGCGGATCTGGCGGCTGGAGACGAATTTGCCTTCAGTACCGGCCAGCGGCGAACTGTTCACCATGAAGTCCATGGTCAGCGTCGGCTCGTCCACCATCAGCATCGGCAGTCCGACCGGATTATCCTTGTCGCAGATCGTGACGCCGATGCCGATCTCGTCCAGGCCGGAAACGATGATGATGTCGCCTGCTTCCGCGCTTTCCACCGGAACACGCTCCAGACCCTGGAAACCCAGCACCTGGTTGATACGACCGGAACTGACCTGATTCTCATGGTTCATCACCACCACTTGCTGGCCCGGCTTGATACGCCCGTTCAGCACACGGCCGATGCCAAGGCGTCCGGTAAAGGTGGAGTAATCCAGTGCGGCCAGTTGCAGCTGCAGCGGCGCATCCGGATCACCGGGGGGCGTCGGCACATGCTTCAGCACGGTGTCGAACAGCGGTTTCATGTCCGCAGCCGCCCCCCCATTGTTCGGTGCGTCTTTCAGGTCCAGACAGGCCCAGCCGTTCAGGCCGGAAGAATAAATGACGGGGAAATCGAGTTGCTCGTCCGATGCGCCGAGCTTGTCGAACAGATCGAAAGTCTGGTTCAGCACCCAATCGGCGCGCGCGCCCGGACGGTCGATCTTGTTGATCACGACGATGGGTTTCAAGCCCAGCGCCAGCGCTTTCTTGGTCACGAAACGGGTCTGCGGCATCGGGCCTTCAACGGCATCCACCAGCAGCAGCACGCCGTTCACCATGCCCAGCACACGTTCCACCTCGCCGCCGAAGTCGGCGTGCCCGGGTGTGTCCACGATATTGATATGCGTGCCTTCGTATTCGATGGCCGTATTTTTGGCCAGAATGGTGATGCCTCGCTCTTTTTCCAGATCGTTGTTGTCCATCACGCGGATTTCCAGCTTCTGGTTTGCGCGGAAGGTGCCGGACTGGCGCAGCAATTGGTCAACCAGCGTGGTCTTGCCGTGGTCGACGTGGGCGATGATGGCGATGTTACGGATGGCGCGGGACATGTTGTACTACCTGTACTGAATTCGAAGGGCGCGCATTCTAGCACAGTGCACCGGGGTAAATATGACAACTATAAGTCGGCGAAATGCACCCTGTTGCGGCCGGCAGCCTTGGCCTGGTACATCGCGGCGTCTGCCAGCCTGATCAGGTCTTCCTGGGTGACGCCATGATTATTGAATAACACCACGCCGATGCTGGCCGTGCAATGATGCTCGACGATGAGCGGTTCCAGCCGGCCTTCCTGCAAAACCGTCAGCCGGTAGACTTCACCCAGCGACTGGCGGATCTTCTCCGCCACGATGCTGGCTTGTGCCACTGAGGTGGCCTTGTCGGCATCCAGTTCGCTCAACATCACCACGAACTCGTCGCCCCCAAAACGGGAGACGGTATCGACTTCGCGCACGCAACTGACGATGCGGCGGGCGACCTCGACCAGCAGGATGTCGCCCACATTGTGGCCATGTTCATCGTTGAGCGGTTTGAAGTTGTCCAGATCGATGAACATCACGGCCGCATAGCGATTGTTGCGCTTGCACGCGGAAATGACCAGGCTGAAGCGATCCTGCAGCAGGCGCCGATTGGGCAATTGCGTCAGGGTGTCGTAGAAAGCCAGGTTACGTATCTGCTCCTCGGCCTTTTTGCGCTCGGTGATGTTGCGCATCACTCCCAGCAGGATCATTTCATTGCTGTCGTTTCTGGCAAAATGTGTCGTCACTTCGCACCACACGATCGAGCCATCGCGGCGGCAGTATGCCACCTCGTCCTGGTATATATGCTCGCCATCCTTGCCGTTCAGGAACAACTCGCTGCGCTCGCGTATCCAGCCTTGCACATCGGTAATCGATTGAGGCGCCAGGGTTCTCTCCATCGTTTGCTGCATGATCTCTTCGACGCTGTATCCGAGCAGCCTGGTGATGGACGGACTCACATATATCCATCGCCCCGTGTCCGGATCCAGTATCCAGATCACGTCGGATATGTTGTCGGCCAGGAAACGGTACTTGGCTTCGCTTTCATGTATCAGCTTCTTTTGCCGTTCAAGCGCATCCAGCATGCGATCCAGATGGCGCGCCAGCACGCCGATCTCATCTGCACGTCCAATGTCGGAGCGCCGCTTCCCCAGGCCATGCTCGACCGCGGCCGCGACCTGCATCAAATGATTCAGGCCGTGTGTCAACCGGCGCGCCAGCACATAGGCAATCAGCGACACCGCCAGTGCCGCAAACAGCATGAATTCGATCCACATCCGGCTGAGTGTCGCAAGATTCGCCTTTACCGCGTCCCGCGACATTTCCACCCGCGCCCAGCCAAGAAACCGGCCATCGGCCATCACCGGGTGGGCAATGACGATCAGGTTTTTCTGATTCACCAGGACGAACTGATCCCTGGAAGTCGATGCCAGCATGTCCCGGCTCACTTTGTCCGTCATGAAGAATCCCACTTCGTCGGGATTGCTTGAGGCCAGTACTTCACCGTGCGTATTCAGAAAGCAGGCACGGCGCAAATCCTGTGTCTTGGCAAATCCCTGAACCACCTCCTGCAACCCCACCAGGTCGTTTGCCAGGGCCCACGATGTACCGCTGATCGCTAGCGCATGGGCCAATGAAGACGCACGCTCTTCCGAGGATTGATACAGTGCCTTGCGTTGCTGCTCGAGTATCAGATAGCCAAAGCTCAGCATCAAGGCAAGCGAAGCCAGCGTAAAACCCAGGATCAGCTGCCTGCGTATTGATCCGCGCCACAGCGCGCTGATGTGTCTGCCGAATTTCATCAGTATTCGACTTCCCGCACCGTTTCGGAAAAAACCTTCAGATATTGCTGGACAGGCCGGTAAGTCTCGTTGCTGGCATGCTCGAAACGGCTGATGCCCAATCTTCCGAGCATGGCTCTCCCTTCTTGCGTCCTGTTCAATCCAACCAATGCATTGCCGAAATCTTTCGCCAGCAGCGGGGAAACGTCGTCCCGCACCACCCAGCCGTTGTTCGGCAGCGTTTCGGTCTGCCATTTCACTTCCAGTTGCGCCGCCATCTCGGGATATTCCCTCTGGAACGTCCTCCACGGCACGGGCCAGGTCGTCCCGGCCGCAACATGCCCGCGCAACACGTTCATGATCGACGACTCCTGCGACCCCACGTAGATGTTCTCGATGTCGCGATGTACGTTGATGCCATGCGTATGCAGATAGTATTGAGGCATCATGGTTGCAGCCAGGGCGGTC
>JAJXTT010000165.1 GCA_021783525.1 Pseudomonadota bacterium | reverse complement strand
TCACGATGACCATGGTCAGGATGCCGATCGGTCCTGGCTCGACAAAGCTGATGATCGACAGCCGCGCAAGAATGCCCAGGATCGTCACCAGCAGGAACACCCCGATCGCAAACAGCATGCACAGGTCGGTGAACAGCCGGGACCGGCGGTACTTGCCGGTCAATGCATATATCGCGTAGGCAAATGCCGCGAAGACCGCGGCGATCGCGATGTAGGCCCAGAGTCCACTGCGGCCGTTTCCACGCATGATGGCCTCGCCCCACGGAAGCTGCAGCGTCCTGATATTTTCGACGTGGTCGTACTGCAGACTGTATGGCAGGGCCAGATTGACCACGAATAAAATGGCGAACAGCACGCTGGATCCGGTCGGGAATAGCCAGTGACGTGTTCCGGTGTGCAGCGCAACAAACCAGAGGAACAGGATGAAAAACAGGATCGCCGAGGAAAGGTCCCATTTCAGGGCTCTGACATATTCGACAACGTCATGCGCCTGCAGCATCCAGACATGAAAAAGGGTGAACGGGATCGCCAGCGCACAAATGAAGCCAAACAATATCTGTGCCCGGTCACGCGGGGGAGCCAGGGCGTTCGAAAGGTGATGAAACGTGGCATAAGCCATGATGCCCGCGAACAAATACAGACCTGGAATTACGATTCCGTTCATCGCTTCCCTCACCACCCAGGATTGGGTGCCCGGGCTGAGTATAGCGTCAAACCGCCTGCAAGCCGTATGGGGTGCTTCGAGTAGTGTTTGCGGGACCAGGGGCAAGTCGTATATCGCAGTCCCTTGCGGCAGCGCGCGCCGGAGCTGCTATCATGCATGCCGGTAGAGGGTGGGTTCAAATGGCAGCCAGAAAAATAGGTCGTTTCACGATCATTCGCGAATTGGGCAGGGGGGCGCAGGGGGCGGTCTATCTGGCCCATGATCCTCAATTGGAGCGCCAGGTGGCGATCAAGACGCTGCGTCCCGGCGCGACCCGAACCGAAAGATTGCTGCGCGAGGCACGTATTGTCAGCAAGCTGCAGCATGCCAACATCGTGCCCTTGTATGACGCCGGCGAACATCAGGGCGAAACCTACCTGGTCTGCGCCTATGTCGAGGGCGGTACGCTGGGGAAGATGCTCGAGGAGGGTGCATTGTCTCCGGTAAAATCCGCAGAGATCGCCTGTTATTTGCTGGACGCGCTCGACTATGCCCATCAGCAAGGGGTGATGCACCTCGATATCAAGCCCGCCAATATCATGATCGGCCAGCGCGGCCAGCCCATGCTGACGGATTTCGGCATCGCCAGGCTGATCCAGGAACAGGGCGAGGCGAACCGGGAAGTGGTCGGTTCTCCGCAATACATGGCGCCGGAGAGCATCACCGGCGAAGGGGCGAACGCCAGCTCGGACCTCTATTCGCTCGGCATCGTGCTGTACGAGATGGTCACCGGGGTGGCCGCCTTCCAGGGCGAGAATGCGATGCAGGTTCTGAACCGAGTCGCACATGAGCCGGTGGCTGCGCCTTCCGCCCTTAACGCCGAACTGGACGGGAAGCTGGATGCCATCATTCTGAAATCGATCGGCAAGCGCAAGGAAGACCGCTATCCGGATGCGGCCGCCATGCGCGCCGCATTGAAGGAATATCTGGGCGGGATTGGTGAAGCCGCTGCCAACGACAGCCACAGTACGCTGGATTTCCTGCTGCGGCGCATGCGCAGCAAGAGCGATTTCCCCGCGCTGTCCAACATCATCACCGAGATCAACCAGATCGTGGCATCGGAATCGGATAGCGCGAACAAGCTGGCGCGCGTGATCCTGCAGGACTTCGCGCTGACCAACAAGCTGCTGCGGCTGGTCAACACGGTCTCGTATGGCCAGTTCGGCGGCAACATCAGCACGATTTCCAAGGCCGTCGTGATCATGGGATTCGAGACGGTGCGCAACATCGCGATGTCGCTGATCATGCTCGAATTCATGCAGAACAAGCCGTTGGCACACCAGCTCAAGGACGAAGTGATCGCTGCGTTCTTCGCCGGTGTGGTGGCTGCGCAGCTGGCAGTGGGACGCAACATCCGCGATGCCGAGGAGCTGATGATCTGCGCGATGTTCCAGAATCTGGGCCGCATGCTGGTGACCTACTATTTCTTTGAAGAGAGCCAGGAGATCGCGAAATTCATCGAGCAGGGGCTGACGGAAGAGCAGGCTGCGATCAAGGTGCTGGGGCTGACCTATAACGAGATCGGCATAGGCGTGGCCAGGAGCTGGAGTTTTCCGAAGCGCCTGCTGGACGGCATGGAGAAGCTGCCGCAGGGCGAGCCGGTGAAGAAACCCAGGACCGAGGCGGAACACATGAAGGCCGCGGTGAACATGGCAAATGAACTGTGCGTGATAGCGGCAGCCACTGCCACCCAGGAGAAATCGCAGGCCCTGAACCGGTTGCGACTGCGGTACCAGGAGGCCATCGACATTTCCGAGCGCAAACTGAACGACGCGCTGGAAAGCGGGTTGAAGGAACTGTCGCGCCGGGCGATGACGCTGGAGATCAATACCGCGCGCAGCCCGCTGGTGAATAAGGTGCGTCAATGGAGCGGACTCCCGGTGGAGCAGTCGACCACGGCCAACAAGGAACAGCCCGAAGGGATGAACGGTGTACATGGCATCGAGTCGGCCCTGAATGCCGAAGCGCAGGAAGATGCATCCGCGAGCCCCGATCCCGAGACCGTGATGGGTGCCGGCATCCAGGACGTGACCAATTCGCTGGTGGAGGATTTCAATCTCAACGATGTGTTGCTGATGGTGCTGGAGACCATTTACCGCGGTCTCGGATTCAGGCGCGCGATCATCTGTATCCGCGACAACAAGCTCAATGCCATGGTGGCACGGATGGGGCTCGGGGAAGGCGTGGGCGAAGTCATCCCGCGCTTCCGGTTCAACCTGGCATTCGAATCGGACGTGTTTCATCTTGCGATCGAGAAGGGCGCGGACATTGTCATCGAGGATCTTCGGGCTGACAGCATCGCGGACAAGATTCCGGCCTGGTATCGGGAACTGGTCGAGGCGCAGAGCTTCATCCTGTTGCCGGTCGTCATCAACAAAAAGACCATAGGCCTGTTTTATGCGGATATGCAGCAGGCCAACAGCCTGAAACTCTCCGAGCGCCAGTTGTCTTTGCTGCGTACCCTGCGTAACCAGGCGGTGCTGGCGATCAAACAAAAAATGTAGTGGCCGGCAGCTACGCCCGTGCTGCAGGCAGTATGGCAGGGGCGTCGCAGCCTCTTTGCCCGCAGGTATAATGCGTCCCTCTGTTCGCGGAAGCGTTCCGCGTAATTTCCTTTTCTGGAGTTGTCTTGTTCAAGCTGATCGGCGTCGTCGCGGGTTCTATCCTTTACGGGTTCTGGGGAGCTTTGCTCGGTTTCTTCATCGGGTCGTTCATCGACCGTGTGCGCGCCTATGGTTCCGGCGGCATGAACCCGTTGCAGAATGCGCTGCGCCAGGCGGTGTTCCTGGAGACGGTGTTCATCTCGATGGGAAAGCTGGCCAAGGCCGACGGGCATGTGTCCCAGGACGAGATCGACCATGTCGAACAATTCATGCAAAAACTGGGCATGACGCCGGAGCATCGTTTGCGCGCGATTGCCTTGTTCAAGCAGGGAGCCGATCCCGCGTTCGACATCGCGCCGACCTATGCGAGGTTCATGAGCGTGTGCGGGCACACGAAGAACCTGAAGGATGTGCTGCTGGTGTACCTGATCGTGATGGCGCTGGCGGACGGACATGTCCATCCGGCGGAAGAAGCGCTGCTGATCGAAATCGCGGGACGCCTGGGGTACGGACGCGACGCTTTCAGGCAGATGATGGACATGGTGCTGAACCAGGGGCATTTCGCCGGCGGGCAGGTCACGACGGCCGCAGCGCTGGACGATGCCTACAAGGCCCTGGGAGTGAGCATGGAAAGTACCGACGCCGAGATCAAACGCGCTTATCGCAAGCTGATGAGCCAGTATCACCCGGACAAGCTCATGGGTCAGGGCCTTCCGGAGGACATGATCGCGATGGCGACCGAGCAGGCAAAGGAAATCCAGGTCGCCTACGACATGGTCAGGAAAAGCAGGAATATGTAGGCGGTCTGGAATGCGGGGCACATGGCAACTTCTGCAGGCTGCCAGGTGCCCGGCCGGGATCTACCGTCGGGCAAACGAATATGTTTCGTTTTGCGACGCGATGTCTACCTGCAGATTCCCGAATTTGTTTATCCTGATCTGCGCAGGTTGCGGAGTCCTGTCCGCCATCATGTAGATGCCGGCGCCCGTTTCGGGATTGAAGAGCATCTTGATGTCGTCCAGCTGTCCTTTTTCCTTGCCCTTGGGGACGCTGTTGAAGAATGCAACCATGTGGACGCCTGATTTGTACATCTTCAAATCATAGTTTTCGTTGTACCAGATCCCGGCCATCGGGCTGGAAGACGTCTCTTTGTAGTCGGATGCCTTCTTTTCCCACAAGGGCGTGACATGGTTGACGTTTTTCAGATAAAGACCGTTCTGCTCATAGCGATCGTAGTTCACGGGGATCATGGTCGTGGTCGTCCCGTAACTGTTTGTGGTTCCGTAGAAAGGCGTGCCTCCGTTATAGCCGCTGATGTATGAGGTATCCGAGGTGGGGGTGCTCATGGGCACGAAGGATGTACGCGTTCCCTTGAATTGCGAGGTTGTCACGAACACATCCGTGCCGATCGACCTGGCAAATTCAAGGGAGGCCCTTGGGTCCTCATATGAGCCGGTAAATCCCGATTTTCCGATGATCAGGAAATCGCTG
>JAJXTT010000164.1 GCA_021783525.1 Pseudomonadota bacterium | reverse complement strand
ACGGCTGATTGTCCTGTTACTTTACCATCTGATTCATCTGGATGATGGGCAGCAGGATCGCCAGCACGATCAGCAGCACCACCGCGCCCATGAACAGGATCAGCAGGGGTTCCATGATGGAGGTCAGCGCGGCCGTAAAGCCCGCGACTTCCTGCGTCTGCTGCTTGGCGACGCGATCCAGCATGGTATCGAGCTTGCCGCTCTGTTCGCCGCTGGCGATAAGGTGGATCAGCACGGGCGGAAACAGGCCGGAGGCGGCAAGGGACCGGCTCAACGTCACGCCTTCGCGCACTTTGAGCGCAGCGTCTTCCAGCGCGCGGCGCATCGGCAGGTTGCTGACCACACCGCAGGCCGCATCGAGCGCGGTGAGCAGCGAGACGCCGCTGCCCGCGAGGATCGCCAGCGTACTGGCCATGCGCGCCGTGTTGCTGCCGCGTATCAGTTTGCCGACGATGGGCAGGCGCAGCAGCCTGAGATGCAACTGGAAGCGGAGTGCCTCCTGCTGCAGGGCGCGGTGCGCGGCGAATGCGCCGACCGCCAGTGTCGCGATCAGGTACAGCCAGGTCGCGGTCAGGAAATCGCTGAGCGCGATCAGGGCGCGCGTCAGGAAGGGCAGCGCCTGGCGCGTCTGCTGGAACACTTCGACCACGGGCGGCACGACGAACAGCAACAGCCCGCCGACCACGAGGATGGCGACGGTGATCACGATGGCGGGATAGACCATCGCCAGCCCGATCTTTTGCTGCAGGGCCTGTTGGGCTTCCGAATAGCTGGCGAGCTTGTCCATCACCGTCGCGAGTTCGCCGGATTCCTCGCCGGCACGGATCAGCGCGCGGTGGATGTCGGGGAAGGTGCCGCGATGCTTTTCCATGGAGCGCGCCAGCGTGCTGCCGGCAAGCACTTCGGACCGCAGTGCGGCGATGACCTGGCGCATGGCCGGATTGTCGCCCTGTTCGATCAGCACCGCCAACCCCTGCTCCAGGGGCAGGCCGGCTTCGAGCAGGGTGGCGAGCTGGCGCAGCATGAGGCTGACCTCGGACAGCGGGATGCGCTTGCGGAACCTCAGGTTCCAGCTGCCCGCGCCGGATTGCGACGGTGCGTCGGACAGCGCATTCAACTCGACGACGAACAATCCGCTCTCGCGCAACTGGGTGCGGGCGAGACGGGCCGAGTCGGACTCGATCATGCCTGTGACCGGCTTGCCTTCAGGGTCCAGCGCGTTGTAGTGGAATGCGGCCATGGTTTATTGAGTTGGAAAAGCTAAAAGCAAAAAAGATTAGCCACAGAGAACACAGAGCCCGCAGAGAGTGAGGCAACGGGCACGGCTTCGGTGATTTGAATCAGCTTTCTCTGTGATCTCTGTGTCCTCTGTGGCTAATGGGTTTTGAATCTCAGCATCCGCAGGTCGGGTTCATGGCTACAGTTCATAACGCGTGTTCGACGCAACAAGCCCTTCGACAAGCTCAGGGCGAACTGCGGCGTTATTCGTTAGATTCCTGAAGGCCTTCATTCGCCACCTCAATCCCGCGTCACGCGGATCACTTCTTCCAGCGAAGTGTCACCGGAGGCGACCCAGCGCAGTCCGTCGTCGCGCAGATTCAGCATGCCGTTCTGCATCGCGTAGTCGCGCAGATGCTGTTCGCTCTCGCGCGAGTGGATCATGCTGCGCAGCGTCTCGTCCACTTCCAGCAATTCGTAGATGCCGGTGCGCCCGCGATACCCGGTCTGGTTGCAGGCAGCGCAACCGGCCGGGCGATACAGCACGTCCGGTTTTCCGTAGCGCGCGAGCAGCGCGAGCTCCGCTTCGTCGGGCGCATAGGCCTCGCGGCAGGCCGGGCACAGGCGGCGCACCAGGCGTTGTGCCAGCACGCCGACCACGCTGGACGAAAGCAGGAAAGGCTCCACGCCCATGTCGGTGAGGCGGGTGATCGCGCTGACGGTGTCGTTGGTGTGGAGCGTGGCGAGCACCAGGTGACCGGTCAGGCTGGACTGCACGGCGATCTGCGCCGTCTCCAGGTCGCGGATCTCGCCGATCATGATCACGTCCGGATCCTGGCGCAGGATCGCGCGCAGTGCGCGCGCGAAGCTCATGTCGATGCGGGCGTTGACCTGCGTCTGGCTGATGCCGTCGAGGTCGTATTCCACCGGGTCTTCCACCGTCATCACGTTGGTCACGCTGGCGTCGACGCATGACAGCGCGGCATACAGGGTCGTGGTCTTGCCGGAACCGGTCGGGCCGGTGACGAGCACGATGCCGTGAGGTTGTGCGGTGAGGTGCATCATGCCTTCGAGCGATCTTGCACTCATGCCCAGCTTGGTGAGATCGAGGCGTCCCGCTTCCTTGTCCAGCAGACGCATCACCACGCGCTCACCGTGCCCGGTGGGCAACGTCGAGACGCGCACGTCGACTGGGCGGCCCGCCAGACGCAATGCGATGCGCCCGTCCTGCGGCAGGCGCTTTTCGGCGATGTCGAGGTCGGCCATGACCTTTATGCGGGACACCATCGCCGCATGCAGCGCGCGATGCGGCTCGGCGATGTCTTTCAGCGTGCCGTCGAGGCGGAAACGCACGACGGAGCGCGTCTCGAACGGCTCGATGTGGATGTCCGAGGCATTGTCGCGCACGGCCTGCGCGAGCAGGGCATTGATCATGCGGATGACGGGCGCATCGTTTTCGGATTCCAGCAGGTCCGCCGATTTGGGCAGGTCATGCAGCAGCATGGACAGGTCCATGTCCTGCTCCGCATCGTCGAGCAGCATGGCGGTGGATTCGTCGGCCTGCGAGTAGGCGTCGCTCAGGATGCGCTCGAAGTCTTCCGCATCGACCAGTGTGGCGTCCACCGGCAGGGCGAACTGGCGCATCACTTCGGCGATGGCTTCAGGCTTCGCATCGCGGCGCACCGCCAGCGCGGCGCGCTGCTCGCAATCGGTCAGCACCACACCCTGCGCCTTCGCAAACGAGTAAGGCAGGCGGCGGGCGGCGCGGCGGTTGATGTTCGGGATCACGGCTGGGTCTTGGGCGGATCGGAAGGCGCGGCCGCCGCAGGGGCGCTGGCGGCAGCCGGGACGGGCGTTGCCGCTGCAGGCGCGCTGGCCGGCTCTGGTTCGGGCGCACCGGTAGCCTCTGGTGCGGGGGCTGCGGCAGCGGGCGCACTGGCCGCATCAAGGCGCGGCGTTGCCGCCGGTGCACTGGCGGGAGCCGCCCGGTCTTCAGGGGACAGCGGAGGCAGTGCCTTGTCCTTGTCGTCGTTCTGCATGACCATGCTGTCGGGCATGCGCAGGGCCTCGCGAGCCTTGCTTGCCTTGTCATAATTTTCTGCGGTCACTTTCTTGTAGCTGTCGCTCTGGTACATGATGTACGGACGGATGAACACCATCAGGTTGGTCTTGACCTGCTCCCGCGTTTCGTAGCGGAACAGCGCGCCGAGGAACGGGATGTCCCCGAGAACCGGTATCTTGCTCGCCGTCTGGTTGACCGAATCCTGGATCAATCCGCCCAGCACCACGATCTGGTTCTCGTCCACGATGACGGTGGTATCGATGGAGCGCTTGTTGGTGGTGGGCCCTGAGACTGCGGAGCTGGTCGAAGCGACCACGCTCGACACTTCCTGCGATACCAGCAATTTCACCGAGCCGCCCTGCATGATCTGCGGCTTGATCTTGAGCGTCAGGCCGACGTCCTTGCGATCGATGGTCTGGAACGGCGTGGCGGTGGCGACGGCGCCCGTTTGCGCGTATGAGCCGGTGATGAACGGCACGTTCTGTCCGACCACGATCTTGGCTTCCTCGTTGTCCAGCGTCATCAGGTTGGGCGCGGACAGGATATTGGCATTGGTGTCGCTCGCCAGCGCATGCGCCAGCACGCCGAGGTTGAGCACCGTGCCGATGCCGGGCAGCGTGGTCGTCCCGCTGACGACGCCGACGTTCAGGCCCTGTCCGACCGAGGCGATGTTGGATGAAGCGGTGATGATATTGTTATTCGAGCCGAAGTTGGTACCGCCGATGACGTTGCTGCCGCTGCTGTTCACGCCGGACAGTGTCTGCCACTGGATGCCGAGCTCGGACGCCTTGTCCGCCGTCACTTCGACGATGAGCGCCTCGACAAACACCTGCGGGCGGCGCACGTCCAGTTTTTCGATGACGGCGCGGAGATTGTTGTAGACCGGTTCGGAGCAGGTGATGATCAGCGAGTTGGTCGAGGGATCCGCCTGGATGATGCCGCCGCCCGAGGGCGCGCTGCTGGCCGGCTGTGTACTGCCTTGCGCTGTGGCGGATGAAGCCGAAGACGCAGATGAGGACGAAGACGAAGTGGAGGACGGGGCGGAAGTGTCGCCGCTCATCACCGAACGCAGCGTCTGCGCGAGCTTGGTGGCGTCGGTATTGGTCAATTGCACCACATGGATATTGCCCGGCGTGTTGGATTCGCTGTCCAGTTTGGCCACCAGGTCCCTGACGCGGGCGATGCGCCCCGGGTTGTCGGAACGCAGCAGCAGTCCGTTGGTGCGGCTGTCGGCCAGCAGCACGAAACGCTGGTTGTCGTCGCCGCCGGTCTGGGGCGCCGAGGCCTCCGGCATCAGACGGTTGATGATGCCGGCAAGGTCGACCGCGGAGGCATGCAGGACCGGAATGACGATGGGGGCATCGGGATTGGGCTGGTCGATGGAGTCGATCAGCTTTTCGATGCGGCGCACGCTGCTGGCGTAGTCGGTCACCACCAGCGCGTTGCTGGATGGGTAGGCCACCACCACGCTGTTGGGCGAGATCATGGGCCGCACGACGGTGACCAGCTGCGAGGCCGATTCGTTTTTCAGTA
>JAJXTT010000163.1 GCA_021783525.1 Pseudomonadota bacterium | reverse complement strand
CGACCAGCTGCACGGAGGCGGTGATGGCGATGGCGAACAGCGCATAGAAGCCGAAGTTGCCAAGGCGCCGCCGCAGCAGTTTCCAGACGGCAAGCAGGGCTGCGGTGAGGACTGCGGTGGCGATGAGTTGGCTGTTGCTTACCCACAGTATCTGCCCGACCAGCAGGTCCTTGAGGTGTTCCCCGGCATGCACGTCATGGCTCATCAGCAGGATGCCCAGGGTGGCGGAGAGCACGAAGGTGAGGCCGATGCACGCTTCCTTCACGTCCGGCAGGCGCCGCTCGATCCATGCCAGCAATGCCGCACCGCAGAGCGCGCTGGTGGCCGCGATGAGTTGCACCAGCAGCGGACGTTCGGTGAGGTCGAGCAATCCGGCAATGATGACGCCGAGCCCGGCGATCTGCGCCACGGCAAGATCGGCGAAGATCACGCCGCGCTGCAACACGCGCATGCCGAACGGGATGTGCGTGGCAAGGACCAGCAGGCCCGCGATGAAAGCGGGCAGCAGGATGTCCAGTTCGACGCTGTTCATGGCGTCCCCTGCTTCAACCCCGCCAGCAGGCGCTGGATGGTGTCGTCGAACAGCGTGAACAGGTCGGTTGCCTGAGGTGTGCCGCCCACGGTGAAGGGCAGATTGACGGCGGGGATATGCGCGCGTTCCGCGATCCATTCCGAAGGCCGTTCGCTCTGGTAGGCGGCGCGCAGGACCATGCGTGCCGGATGCTGCTGCAGGTCGTTCAGCACTTTCGCCAGCCAGGATGCGCTGGGCTCCATGCCGGGCTTGGGTTCAAGCTCGGCGACCTCCTTCAATCCCAGCCAGTCGTTCAGGTAGGGGAAGCCTTTGTGGTGCACGATGACAGGTATGCCGCGCAGCGGGGCGGCCTGTTTCTCCCATTTCGCGATCGCGGCGCGCCACTGCTGGTCGAACGCGGCATATCGCTGCTCGTAGTACGCAGTGTTCGCGGGGTCGACCTGGATCAGGCGCTTGCTCAGCGCTTCCGCGATCGGCAGGAAATTACGCGCATCGGTCTGGATATGCGGATTCCCCGCCGCATGCACGTCCCCGTCGGCACGATCCAGCCGGCTGGGCACTTCCAGCATCGTGACGTACCGTGCCGCTTCGAAATTCCCGATGCTGCCGGGCTGGATATTGTTGTTGGTGGACTCGCGCAGTACCACCGGCATCCAGCCGACCTCCAGTTCCGCGCCGGTGCACACGGTCAGCTGTGCACCGCGTGCCTTCGCGATCAGGCTGGGGCGCGCCTGCACCTGGTGGGGGTCTTGCAGCGGGCCGGTCGCGGTGTAGATGCTGGCTTTGTCGCCAGCAAGCTGCTGCGTGAGCGCGGCCCATTCCGGTTCGCAGGCGAATACATTGAGCGCGGCGTGCACATTGCCGCTCAGCAGCAACAGCAAGAACGCACCCAGAATCCTTCCGGTTGCGGCATGGCGCACGCTCAAGCCCCGATTGGTCCCCGCAGGAACTACGCTTCGTTTCGTTTTCATGATTTTTCCTTTCATGTCGTGCAGGTCAATACTGGTGCGCGCCGTGCGCGCCCATGCTCATGATGTATTGCAGGAAGATCTGGTTGTCAGCCAAACCCTGCCGCGAACTGTCGTGCGCCAGCTGCAAACGTATGCGCGAGAATTCGCTGGCGCTGTAGTCCGCCATCCACGTGACACGCGACGGAGTGAAGGCGTAGTTGGAAATGACGTTGCCGGCAATCTGGGCGCCCAACGTGGCGACGCCCGGATCGAGCCGGTCATAACGCAACCCGGTGCGCCAGGTCGGCATGAACTGATACACGCTTTGCACGTACCAGCCGCTTTGCGTGTCGATGTAACGGTCGGTCAGGTTCGCTCCGCCCGTTTGCGCATCGTAGGTCAGCATGCCATCTTCCTTGCGCCGGAAATATTCGCTCTGCACCTTCACGTAGCGCTCGCGAAAATTGCCGTTGGGCGCATATTTCCAGATGAAATCCAGTCCCGCCGTGTTGCTGGTCCCGCTGAAGCTGTTGCTCGTGCCGCCCGGCGTGTTCAACAGATCAGGCACGCCGCTGCTCTGGTAGTCCGTCTGCCGGGTATGGTGCGCCGATATGCCCGCGCGCCAGCTTTGCTCGATGCCGATGTCGTCGCCGATGTGCGCGAACAGCGTGGCGGCGCCGCTGCCGTTCTTCGGGGTGTCCGTGCCGGGGAAATTGAGGCCCCTGCCGAGCTCTCCGCCCACTTCGACGAACATGTCGGTCGGCGCCAGCCACTTGAGCTGCATGCCGTCCTCGATCAACTGGGTGTTCCACAGGGTGTTGTACACCAGCGGCTGGTCGACGAAATCCCAGGTATGCGCGTGTTGTTCATTGAGATACCCGAAGCCGGAAAAGAAACGGCCGAACTTGAGGTTGAGTCCGTTGCCCAGCGAGGTGGTCTGCACAAACGCGTTCTCCACGCTGATGCTGGCGGACAGAATGGCAAACGTGGCGAACCCGCGAAACTCCGGGTCGATGTTGGAGGAGATGCCCAACTCCGATTCACCGAGACTGAACCCCTGCGTTTGCGCCGGATTCGGGTTCATGGCGAATCCCGTGGCGGGGATCGCGGGGTCGCGCTGCATGTTGCCGTAGGTGCCGTCCAGGATGAGGGACAGGGCCGGGTTGAAGGCATTGTCGCTGCTTGTATCGGCGGCGGACGCGCCCATGGTATGGCTTAACAGTACGGCCATGGCCGTATTCGAACAGATTTTCTTGAACATGATTTACTCCGGGAAGCACACAAAACCCCGCGCGATCTGCTGCGGGGAAGTCGAACTGTCTCAGGCGGAGTAAGGCGGGGCGCGTGCCGCGAACGCGCGGAACGAGAAGGAATGGAAAGCGACGGAGTAGGTGTCGCGGGCCGCTTCGAAGGACGACGCAAAATCGAAATGGATGTGGCTGACGCCGACCGCGCTGCCGATCTGTGCGTAGACCGCACACAGGTCGCAATGCTTGTCGTGTGGCAGCGATTGGTCTTGCGACTGCTCCGCAAGCACGTGCGAAATGGCGTGCGTCACGGCACCTTGCTGGGCAAACAGCAGGGCAAGGACGAGCAGCGATTTCAGAAGTATGGAGCGCAACATGGGCTGCATTCTAACTGTCCTCCATGCGCATTCCAAGTGCGGGTCACGGGCAGATCGGATTGCGTGCATTCCGGAAAGCGCTTTTGTCGTCGGTGCAACTGCCCGACCAGCGATCCGGAAATCCAGTCATGCGACGAGCTGCCTTCGGCCCGTCGTGGCATAGGTATTCGTCCTTATATTTCAAATCAGCGCATTGCAGTAACTTCACGCACATGGAATTTGGCCGCGCGGGCAATGTGATCGAGACAACAAGAAGTCATTCCCAAAGCAAGAAACAAGGATAACGGAACTGCCAAATCCTCATGCATCAGTCGAATCTTTTTTAGGAGCTTATTATGAATACCCATTTCCCTAGCCTGGTGAAATCCCTTTCCGGGCAGCGCGTGCAGGTGTCCACCGTGGCTGGCGTGCTTGCCGCGGCTTTGACCCTGGCGGGATGCTCGGGCGGATCTTCGTCCACGTCCGCCGCCTTGCCCACCGTCGTTGAGGCCAACATCAGCACGCTTGCCACACAGATCGGTGGTGCCACGCAGGATGTCAAGCTGTACAACGACGGCACCACGGACTGGACGCTGTACAGCATGGCCAACCGGCTCGCGGCGACGCCCGTCGGGATGACCAAGGGCGCCATCGCCGAGATCAGTGTGCCCGGCTATATCCAGCACATCACGGTGGTCAACGGCTACGGCGGCAAGAACTATGCGCTGCTGTCCATGGGCGGCAAGGGCATCGGCGTGGTGGATGTCACCACGCCGGGTGCCATGACCTACCTGCGCACCATGACGGTGGCATACACGACGCCCGCCTACACCTACTCGGACGGTGGCGGCACGGTATTTACCGCGCCAGCAGCATTGCATGCATCCGGTCCGGTAAACGACCTGCTGGTGGATAACAACGGCACCCCCACCGACACCACCGACGACCAGCTGTTCATCGCCAACGCCGCTTTCGGCATCCAGAAGACCACGCTCTCGAACCTGATGGGAGCCACGGCCAATGGCGCACTGACCATCGACGGCGCACAGACCTGGACGCTGAAATATTCCGGGGAAAACCCCTGGGGCGGCCCGGTCAGCCTGAAGTTGCACGGCGGAAAACTCTATGCCGCGCTGGGCTTCCTCGGCATCGGCACGTACGACACGGCTACCCTGACGCGCGCCGCCTCATACAATCTCTACACTGATTGCTCCAACCCCGCGCAGGAAGACTGGTTCGGCTTCCCCAACCTCAAGATCAGCTGCCCCGGCACGCTGGCAGCGCCGGTGTCCGGAGGTGTCGACGCTGACGGCATGCCCACTTACCAGCAAGCGGCAGCCGAGCTCGGAAGCAAGACCACCCTGACTAGCTACCCGTGGGCCCAGTTCGACCGCTACGGCAAGTACTACTACAACGCCCTGGCCATGGATGTGGTGGATCTCCCGATCGGTGGCGGCGCGACAAGGACGGTGGCTTACATCGCCTATGCCCTGGGCGGCCTGGTGGCGGTGGACATGACCGCGACGCCGACGTACCTGGGCTATGTGCCGGCCTCGCCCGCGCATGGTCCGGATGAGCCGACCGGTGCAGGCTCAGGTTCGGGGTCGGGTTCTGGTTCAGGCTCGGGTTCATCGAAGAGCATCCTGTCCTACCACGGCGCTGGCATGCTCAAGGATGCGGGCGTGAAGGACGTGCGCGTGGTGGACGAGAGCGGTGCAGGCACTGGTCCATACC
>JAJXTT010000162.1 GCA_021783525.1 Pseudomonadota bacterium | reverse complement strand
CTTGCAGCGAAGGTGGGTTTGCGAAAGTGCTCCTCCGCGGTCAGGCCCTGTTCGCCCGCAGCCAGGCGATGACATTGTCCGCATTCTCGTTCGGCGGGAAGACCGGATAGAACACTTTGACTATCTTCCCATCTTCGATGATGAGCGTAAGCCGTTTGATCAGGCGCAAGCCGTGGTATTCGAAAGTCGGCAGACGCAAGGCGCTCGTCAATTCCAAAGCACTATCGCTCAACAACTCGAAAGGCAGATGCAAGCGCTGCGCCGCTTCCTTCTGGTCTTCCGACGATTGCGCACTTACGCCATACACCGCGGCTCCCAAGCCGTGCAATTCGGCATGATGATCCCGGAAAGCGCAGGATTGCGGCGTGCATCCCCGCGCCCCCGGAATCTCGTTCCAGCCTGTCATCGGTGGCCCGTCCGGCCTGCCGGTCATGGGATAGAAATAGACAACGACCATTCCGCTTTCCGAACCAAGGTCGACTGCGCGGTTGGCAGTGCTTGGCAGTGACAGGGAAGGCATCTGCATTCCTTGCAGATGGTCGCATGCACCGTCATCCTGGGGCACGGGCAGGTTGTCTGGCAGTACGTGAAGATCTTTCATGTTTAACTTCTTCCGAAGGCTAGGGTTTGGTTGCAATACGTGTTGGTTATTGCGGAAAACGCTGGCGGGGAAAACTATTGCGAACCCGACCCCATTGATTCCATTGATTCACCAAGCGAATGGTTATATAGATCCATTAAAGACCGAGTTGGTCCGCGATGAGCTTAACGTTCTGGTTGACGTAAAAGGCGTCTGGCTCATGCTTAGCTGCACGTACACGAATTTGAAACGCGGGATTATCTGGCTGCGTAGCGTCAAAAAGAATGAGCCCGATACCAAATATAGTGCATAGCGAATCAAGGCGACCGATGTCTTCGGGCTGAGCTTCTCGTGGGACCACCAAATATGACCGATGCGAAAATAGCTTGTACGCGCACGATTGCCCAAAGGCCGTGATTAGCTGCGAGGTATCGGTTTTTATTTCGGCAACAATGACTTCCAACGGCGTTTTAACAATATCACTTTCTCTGGATCGGAAAATACCGAATACGTCCGGCGTGCCCCACTTACCTCCGAATCGATTGCCTCCAAGCGCTACTGCCTTGGTGCATTCCTCAAGATCGTTTACTAGATAGTCGGCGAATGGTTCGTAAAAGGAAGCTTCGCGTGGCGCTCCCGAAGGAATTGGCGTTGTTGCTAACGGAACTGCAACTTGCGATGGTGCTGTAGCCTCTCGATATTTGGTTAAGCGAAACAGTCCTCGTGATGGCTTATAGACGAGTTCAGGAAACCGCGCATCAAGGTTCCAGATTGTTCCAGTGATCGTGCCATGCGGGTCATCTGGGAAAGCAACGTGCAATTGCGCTACGAGCTCCGAATACTGGAGGCCGGGAGAATTTGCCTCTAGAAGTTCAAACGCTTTCTCGGTGATGCGTTCTTTCTTTGTAGCCATTGGTACGATTCCTTATAGCCGTATAGTTATTAGCTGGACACATTGTACCTATAGCACTGCTAATAGAATTGACAATTGATGGCATTTTTGGCCGAAATCGGAAGGTTACTCGTTGTTATTCACTGCCGCAAAGCAGCCATTCCTTGGCTAACTTTAGCCTCCAACCGTATCTGTAGCATTCTCTCTTCATGGTTTGGCAATCCTCCCTTTCCCCGTACAATACTCAGCTAACCATGAAAACCATCACCTTCCCCAACAGCCCCTACCTCCTGCATCTGCCTTTCGAACCGGCAGGCGACCAGCCCACGGCCATTGCGCAGCTGGTGGAAGGCATCAATGACGGCTTGGCGTACCAGACGCTGCTGGGAGTGACCGGCTCCGGCAAGACTTTCACCATGGCGAACGTGATTGCGCGCACCGGGCGGCCGGCCATCCTGATGGCGCCGAACAAGACGCTGGCGGCGCAGCTGTATTCCGAGATGCGCGAGTTCTTTCCCGAGAATGCGGTGGAGTACTTCGTCTCCTATTACGACTACTACCAGCCCGAGGCCTATGTGCCGTCGCGCGATGTGTATATCGAGAAGGATTCCAGCATCAACGAGCAGATCGAGCAGATGCGGCTCTCTGCCACCAAGTCGATGCTGGAGCGGCAGGACTGCGTGATCGTCGCCACCGTCTCGGCCATCTACGGTATCGGCGACCCGGTGGATTACCACGGCATGATCCTGCACCTGCGCGAGCACGAGAAGATGGCGCAGCGCGACATCATCCAGCGTCTGGTCGCAATGCAGTACGAGCGCAACGATATCGATTTCAACCGCGGCCACTTCCGCGTCCGCGGCGATGTGATCGACATCTTTCCGGCGGAAAGCAGCGAGAACGCGCTGCGCGTGACGCTGTTCGACGACGAGGTGGAATCGCTGGCGCTGTTCGACCCGCTCACCGGGCATATCCAGACCCGCGTGCCGCGCTATACCGTGTATCCCTCCAGCCATTACGTGACGCCGCGCGAGACGACCCTGCACGCCATCGAGACCATCAAGGTGGAACTGGCCGAGCGCATCGCCTTCTTCGTCAAGGAGAACAAGCTGGTGGAGGCGCAGCGCATCGAGCAGCGCACGCGCCACGATCTGGAGATGCTGGCCGAGATCGGCTTCACCAAGGGCATCGAGAACTATTCGCGCCATCTTTCCGGGCGCGGGCCGGGCGAGGCGCCGCCGACGCTGATGGATTACCTGCCGCCGAACGCGCTGATGATCATCGACGAGAGCCACGTCACGATCCCGCAGATTGGCGGCATGTACAAGGGCGACCGGGCACGCAAGGAGAATCTGGTCAACTACGGTTTCCGCCTGCCGTCCGCGCTGGACAACCGTCCGCTGCGCTTCGACGAGTTCGAGAAGATCATGCGCCAGACCATCTTCGTCTCGGCCACGCCTTCTACCTACGAGGCGGAGCATCAGGGACAGGTGGTGGAACAGGTGGTGCGCCCGACCGGCCTGATCGACCCGGTGATCGATGTTCGCCCCGCGACCAACCAAGTGGACGACCTGATGTCCGAAGTGACCTTGCGCACCAAGGTGGGCGAACGCGTGCTGGTCACCACGCTGACCAAGCGCATGGCAGAGGATCTCACCGAATACTTCTCCGAGCACGGCATCAAGGTGCGCTACCTGCACTCGGATATCGAGACCGTGGAACGGGTGGAGATCATCCGCGACCTGCGGTTGGGCATGTTCGATGTGCTGGTGGGCATCAACCTGCTGCGCGAGGGGCTGGACATCCCCGAGGTGTCGCTGGTCGCGATTCTGGATGCGGACAAGGAAGGTTTCCTGCGTTCCGAGCGCTCGCTGATCCAGACCATCGGCCGCGCCGCGCGCCACCTGCACGGCACCGCAATTTTGTACGCCGACCGCATTACCGACTCCATGCGCAAGGCCATCGACGAAACCGACCGCCGCCGCGCCAAGCAGGTGGCCTACAACGAGGCGCACGGCATCACGCCGCAGTCCATCGTCAAGCGCATCAAGGACATCATCGACGGTGCCTACGACATGGACGACGAGCGCAAGTCGCTGAAAGCCGCGCAGACGCAGGCGAAATATCTGGCGATGAGCGAGAAGGAAGTCTCGAAGGAGATCGCCCGCCTGGAAAAAGAGATGCTGCAATCCGCCAAGAACCTGGAATTCGAGAAGGCCGCGCAGTTGCGCGACCAGTTGAAGAAGCTGCGCGAGAGCGTGTTCATCTCGCCGTTGTGAGGCCGGGCAGGGGGTGCCGAGGGCTTCGGGTAATGTGGTAGGCTTCGGGCTTCAGGGTGCCAGTAGAGTTGTTGACGCATCAACATACTTTAAAAAAATAACATGGCGAAAGAGGGTGGCGGCGTCAGGATCACGTTTTCCGAGACGATGCGCGGTTATGCCAGCGCAGCGCAAACCACTTTCGCCGACGGCCATGCCGCAGGAAAGAAAGCGGGCAACAGCCTGTCCATCGATGTTTCGATACTCATCCCCGACCTTGCACATTTTCTGGAAGACCCTGCACATGCCGGCACGCTCAGCGGCGAGATAAATTGCGTGCTGCTCGGCGGAAATTGCCCGGTGCAGTCCGGCATATTCAGGCTGCTGCCGGACACGGCAGACCTTGACCGCAAGGTGATGTACTACCAGTTGCATGCCCTGACACCCCGGCAGGAGCCCCTTACTTTTGTCGGCGTAAAGCAGGTGCAGCACGATGCGCTGTTCGATCTGTGGCGCGACACGACAACACTCTACGTCAATATCTATCGGGGCCATATCGATCCCGGCAAGGCGGCGCAGGCAGCGCTGTGGATCACCGGCATCATCGGTCTTGGCGTGGCGGATTTCATTCGGGTGCTGGGAACGTTGCGCGCCACGGCGCCCGACGGCAGCACCAGCCTGGCCGGGCTCGCACGATTCGGCAGATTTTTTGCCGGCAGGTTGTGGGATGTCTACCGGCCATCGCTGCCGCCGTCTCCCGATCATCCCGTACGGAAATATCCCCGCTTCACCACCGAGGGCGTGAGCAACGCGGGAATCTCGGTGCACCCGTTCTGCACCACCGACGGGCTTGCGCTGCAGCTGACCCGGTTCCGGCGCAGCGATTGCGACGACGTCGTGCTGCTTGTACATGGCCTGACATCCTCCTCCGATATGTTCATCATGCCGGAGCATCGGAATCTGGCGCAGACGCTGCTCGATCAAGGGTATGGCGATGTATGGACGCTCGATTACCGCGGCAGTTGCCGCTTTTCCTATAACCTTTCCCGCCACCGCTACAACTTCGACGACATCGCCCTGTTCGATCATCC
>JAJXTT010000161.1 GCA_021783525.1 Pseudomonadota bacterium | reverse complement strand
TGTCCAGGGGGTCTCCACCCGCAAGGTCAAAGCGATCACCGAGGAGCTCTGTGGCCACAGTTTTTCGGCTTCCAGCATCAGCGCCATCAACACCAGCCTGGACGCCACCCTCACGGCGTTTGCTCACTGCCGTCTGGAGGAGCCCTACCCCTACCTCATTCTCGATGCCCGCTACGAGAAAGTCCGCGAAGGCGGAGTGATCCAATCCCAGGCGGTATTGGTCGCCATCGGCATCCACGAAGGCGGGCGCCGGGAGGTGCTGGCGGTGGATCTTGCCAACCGGGAAAGCCAGACGAGCTGGCGCGACTTCCTCTTGAGGCTAAAAGAGCGCGGCCTGCACGGCGTCGAGTTTGTGGTCTCCGACAATCATGCCGGCCTGAAGAAGGCCATCACCGAAGTGCTGACCGAAGCCGCCCGGCAGCGCTGTTATGTCCACTCAAAAAAGGGATAGTTAGTAAGGCGCAGACGACGAATGTACTGGTATAGTTAGCGCAAAGAATCTTGAGCTCTTCCGGCGCGATGCCGAAGCGGCTGCGAAAAACCACAAATGGGAGGTGCCATGACCGCCCGGCAGATCACGGCACGGACTGTCCTGATCAGACGGCTTTTCTTAGGCCAACACATGTGGAATTACATCATCCGATTCATGCTGATAATTGCGCTATTTACCTCTGCTCAGCTGTTTGCAGCCGACAGCAGCACAGCATGCAGCAAATATCCAAAAGGATCCGAATTTTCGTGGAACCCAAGCAACCAATTTGTTACGGCGCGATTGAGCCGGTTTTATAACCTGAATTCATTAATTGATGCAGCCTACAAAGCGAAAGATTTTCGTAAGGTGAGGGAATTGGCGAAGGAGAATCTTGCATTGGCCGCCGTCTACCGGTGCAACTGGAATTACGGTAACGCCATTTACGATACGAACAGGATACTTGGTTTGATCAGCTTGAAAGACGGAGATGTTAACGCGGCGGTGAGCTATCTGCTGCAGGCGGGAAAAAGTCCAGGTTCGCCACAGCTAGACACCTTTGGCCCTAATCTGGATTTGGCCAATGAGCTGCTCAAACGTGGGCAAGTCACCGCTGTGACGGCGTATCTCCACGAGATAAGGTCAT
Organism: Pseudomonadota bacterium; assembly: GCA_021783525.1. Classification (GTDB taxonomy): domain Bacteria; phylum Pseudomonadota; class Gammaproteobacteria; order Burkholderiales; family Gallionellaceae; genus Sideroxyarcus. Next base: position 3,755 of record JAJXTT010000161.1, on the reverse strand, counting down.
TTTGGACGATGGATAGCGGGCAAATAGCTAACTGGTTATCTCAAATCAAGAAGGGTAAGAAGCCTGAGTTGGATCGATTCGCTGCGCATGAACCAGGACCTCTGCTGTTGTTCATAGGCTGGCTGTTAATGGTGTGGCCATTAGTGGTATCGGTTTCGTTGCTTTACGCGCGGAGAAAAAGAATCAAGAAGAAGATTATTTTTCTCATCATCGCTGTGTTATCGGGGTACACAGCCATTTACCTGGGCGGTCGGGCTCTTGATTACGGCATTGCAGCAATCCTCACGGGTTCGAAAAACCTCAGCGAGGTGGAACTAAATCTCCTGAATTATATTCCGTTCGTATTGATGTTTCTTCTGCCGGCTCTGGCAGCATTGGTGGAGGCGAGATTCTTTTATTCTGAAGCTAAGGACTGACGCTACCCTAAGGGAATTTTACCCGAATCGTCATTGCACTAAGGCTATGTGGGTCCGGAATTGACGAATGAGTGACCAAACATGTGGGGACCGAGACTAAAAACGTGGCTTTTCACCATTGGTTTTGTGCTGGCCATTGTGGTTTCTTTTGCTGTCGGTGACAGCATGGGACAGTGCGCGATGTTTGCTGCGGTGCGAGTTTAGCTCAATGGCGTTCGAGCAATGCTGGCATTTAACTGGCTGGACGAAGAGCGCAGGGGCAGTTCGTGGCTATCGAAGGGATGGGGGCGCAGGCTCGGAGCTATTGGATCTATGCTGAGGACCAGCACACGGAGTTGCTTGCGGAATTCTTCAAAGGGAACTTGGACCCATCCGATAGATAAGAAGCAGTGGCCAAAGACGCTCATTGTGGCTAGCGAGCAGACGGCCACCCTTTTGGGCGCTGAAGCGGAGGCGCTCGGCATAGGGGTTGTTCGTATCTCCGAGGACCAGTTGCTTCCCTTCATCAGTGAAGCAAGGCAGGAGTTCAGGGAGCGCTTCAGTTAAGGAACCGCGCGCTGGGGCCCAACAATTACTTCAAGCCGACGGCTTATCCTTCTGAACCGTGTGCGCGTTTGACATCTCGCAAAGATCCGCCGTAAGGTAATGCACGGACGAGGAGCAGTCGCGGCACGGGGTCATAATGTATAACGCATTCCGCCGCGATCAGGAACGGGGACACCGGATTACAGCCGATCACCATAACAAGGCGGCCGGGTTCCCGCAATAATTAAAAGAAGGGATTATCCGGAGGAGCTCGGCATGCGCGCGCATGGAGGCGGAAAAAAGCCATTTTTTGCGATTGTCTTGCAGATTCTTCAGATTCAGGTCAATTTTTATCGATATCGCTTCGCCGCCCACACTCCGGTGCGACTCGAATCGATCGAGAAGACGCGCGGGTACCATCTGCGTGTGATATCGAGCGTCGCCCGGTGGGTGGTTCTCGCGCCACTGCTCGCCGGTTTGGCGGCCTGTGGCGGCGGAAGCAGTAGTGGCAGCGCCGACAGTATTCCGTCGAGCAGCAGTTCGCCAAGCGGGACATCCTATAAGTTTGTCATGCCTCCCGTGGGCGCCCAAAGATCTTATGATCAGACCGTCGTCGACAGCGCCAACAACACGATTATTGGGATCACAATCCAAGATACCGTCACGGCGGACAACCCGGACGGATCCTATGTTTCTACGGAGGCTGGAACACCAACCAGCGTTGTGAACGGCACGAACTACGGGGTTGCGCCTGCGACCATCACCGATTCGAGTTCTGGCCAGGTCCTGACCGATGCCTTCACCCCCTCAGGGGGAACTCTCATTACGTGCACGGATAATCCCCATGGCGGGGGTCCCGACTATCCCGTTTCGATCGGCCAAACCTGGTCGATGACAGATACCGAGACATGCAGCGATGGGGCATCCAACGTCTTTACCCAGACAGGGTCGGTAATGGACCTCGAATCGGTGACCGTCCCGGCCGGCACTTTTTTCGCCTTGAAGCTGCAAAGCACGATTTCCTGGACGACTGCCGGTGGAACCACCTGGACCGAAACCGAAACGAACTGGCGTGATGCGAGCACGGGATATTCCGTGAAGAACGTGATCACTAAAACATATACGGGAACTGCCCCAACAAATGGTTATGCAGCCTCGGTAACCACTGTGCTTTTGAGTCAATCCCCGTAATTATCGCTCTTTGTCAGAAGCGGATTCGGCATTTCTGCCGGGCTCGAAGGAAATCCGCGTAGGCGGCAGCAATAAGAGTCTGGATGATACACAGGGAAGGAGAGCAATGGTAACACAGCATGCCGCTTTTCGCTCGCTGGGGCTGGCAGCGGCGGCGCTGGCCTGGCTGGCGGCTCCGATCGGTTGCCGCGCCCAGGCGGCGACATCAGACCGCGCGAATCCTCATAAAAGCGTCCACGCAACGGGCAGTTCACGAGCAGTTCAGCGTCTTCGGCAAGCGGCGCGCAATGGCGATGTGGCCGCTGAAGACCGTCTAGGATTTATGTACGTCTGGGGCCGAGGTCTGCCACGGAACTACGCCAAGGCGGCACAGTGGTTCCGCAATGCGGCCAAGCAGGGTGATGTAATGGGGCAGTACAACCTGGGCGTCCTGTATGACCTCGGCCAGGGCGTGCCACAAGACTATGCCGACGCCGCGCAGTGGTTCCGCAAGGCCGCTGTACAGGGTAATGCACCGGCACAGTACAACCTGGGGGTTCATTATTACTACGGGCAAGGCATGCCTCGCAATTTCTATAAAGCGGCTCAATGGTTCCAGAAATCGGCCGACCAGGGATACGCAGAGGCGCAATACGATCTTGGCGTCCTCTATGACCACGGCCAAGGCGTGCCAAGAAATTATGCCGAAGCTGCACGTTGGTGCCACATAGCCGCCGCACAGGGCTTTGCAAACGCGCAATACCTGCTCGGTGTTCTCTATCACAATGGACAGGGCGTCCCGCGGAACTATGCCGAGGCCGCCGAGTGGTACCGCAAGGCGGCCGAGCAGGGAAACGCAAAGTCCCAATACAATCTCGGTGTGCTTTACGCGAAGGGCGAAGGAATGCCACAAAATTATGTCCAGGCGGCTTGGTGGTATCACAAGGCCGCGGCGCTGGGAAATGCAGATGCGCAAAACAATCTGGGCAGCCTCTATGATCATGGCCAAGGGGTGCCAAAGGACTATGCGCGCGCGGCGCGGTTGTACCGCAAGGCCGCGATACAAGGGAGCGCAGGTGCGCGATATAACCTCGGTTTGCTGTACGCCAAAGGCCAGGGTGTACCACAGAGCTATGCCGACGCTGCCCGGTGGTATCGCAAGGCTGCCGAACAGGGCAATGCAACGGCGCAGCTCAACCTCGGTACCCTCTACGCCAACGGACAAGGCGTGTTGCGGAATGATGTTAAAGCGTACAAGTGGTGCTTGCTCGCCAAGGCCGGTTCAGGACTGATGAATCCTGCGTCCAAGGCAGCAACAAGCAGCGCTTTGAAGGTGATCGCCACCCGGATGACACCGGGTGAAATCGCAAAGGCGCACGACGAGGTTTCGAAGTGGTTTGTATCTCACAAACGTTCTGGACGCTAATTCAATTTACCACTCAGAAGAAAACGCTCTCACTATTTCGCATGATCGTCGCCAGGCGCCCTAGGATTTCCCTATTGCATCCACTTCGGCAGCAGTACCGCAACAAGGATGACCACCCCGGCGAGGAGGGCCCAGAACACCAACCGGGCCTTTTCGCCAGCGGGTATCGGAATGCCGTGCACCCGCCGCCGGCGCTGATCGTCGAGGGCCAAACCGAC
>JAJXTT010000160.1 GCA_021783525.1 Pseudomonadota bacterium | reverse complement strand
GCACAGAAGAATCGCGGCATGACGCGTGTGCTGATCGGCGATGCACTGGTGAACGAAGATGAACGCCTGCAACAACGCATCAACCAGTTCCTGGATCGCATCGAAGCCACCCTCAAGCAATCGCTGCGCATGGCAAGCACTCAGGGCAAACTGGCCGTCGACGACGACATTGGCGCCCATGCCAACCTGTTGCTGTGCTATATCGTCGGGCGCTGGAACCAGTTCGGCAAGAGCGGCTACACGCGCGATCCGATGGCGCAATGGCCGCAGCAATGGGGCATATTCCGGTCGCAGTTCAAATAGCCGCTTCGGTTGCGCCCCCAAATAAAAGCCGTTATATTCGTGGCCATGCGCTTCCCCGGACACACCTTGCAACTGCATTCCACTTTCAGCCTGCTTGCCGCTGAAGCTGCGTCCGCAACGCGGTGGGGCGGAGCCCTTTGGTGCGGACGCGCGCGCATCGCGGTTTCTTCCGCAAGCTGCCGGCTGCGTCGGTAACGTGCCGGAACTGCGCGTCGCGCGCTGATCCTACCCACCCCATTAAGTATCAAAGCAGGCGGCTCGGTTGGTGTGAGCTGTGCACGGACAATTGCGATGGAGCAAAAATGACTGACAAACTGATCATATTCGACACCACCTTGCGCGACGGCGAGCAGAGCCCGGGTGCATCCATGACCAAGGAAGAGAAGCTGCGCATCGCGCGGCAGCTCGAAAAACTGGGCGTGGATGTGATCGAGGCGGGCTTTGCGGCGGCCAGCCCGGGTGATGCCGACGCGATCCACAGTATCGCCAAAGTCATCGAGCATTCCACGGTATGTTCACTGGCACGGGCCAACGAGCGCGATGTGCGTGCGGCGGGCGAGGCGATCAAGCCGGCCAGGCGTGGGCGCATTCATACGTTTATCGCCACTTCACCCATTCATATGGAAAAGAAGCTGCGCATGACGCCGGACGAGGTGGTGGAGCGCGCGGTTGCAGCGGTGAAGCTGGCGCTGGAATACACCGACGATGTCGAATTCTCCGCCGAAGACGCGGTGCGTTCAGAAATGGATTTTCTGGTGCGCATATTCGACGAAGTCATCAAGGCAGGGGCGACGACGCTGAACGTGCCGGATACCGTCGGCTACAGCATCCCCGTGTTGTGGGGCGAGCGCTTCAAACAATTGATCGCTCGCGTGCCGAACAGCGGCAAGGTCATCTGGTCCACGCATTGCCACAACGATCTGGGCATGGCTTCCGCCAATTCCCTGGCGGCGGTGATGAATGGTGCGCGACAGCTGGAATGCACCATCAACGGCTTGGGTGAACGTGCCGGCAATGCCTCGCTGGAAGAGGTGGTGATGGCGGTGAAGACGCGCCGCGACATCTTCACCTGCGACACGCGTATCGACACCACTCAGATCGTGCCGACTTCCAAGCTGGTTTCCAGCATCACCGGCTATCCGGTGCAGCCGAACAAGGCCATCGTCGGCGCCAACGCGTTCGCGCATGAGTCCGGCATCCATCAGGACGGTGTGCTCAAGCACCGCGAAACCTACGAGATCATGCGTGCCGAGGACGTGGGCTGGGGCGCGAACAAGATGGTCATGGGCAAGCATTCCGGCCGTGCAGCGTTCCGTTCGCGATTGCAGGAACTGGGCATCGTGCTGGAAGGTGAGGAAGCGCTGAACACCGCTTTTTCGCGGTTCAAGGAGCTGGCCGACAAAAAACACGACATCTTCGACGAGGACCTGCAGGCGCTGGTGAGCGACGAGGAAGCCATGCAAGTGAGCGAGCATTACCGTTTGGTGGCGATGGGGGCGCATTCCGAAACCGGGGTGCTGCCGGTGGCCCGGGTGGTGATGAGTGTCGGCGGCAAGGAAAAGCAGGCTGATGCACAGGGCGGCGGCCCGGTAGACGCGACCTTCAAGGCGATCGAACAGATCGTGCACAGCGGTACCGAATTGCAGTTGTACTCGGTGAATAACATCACCAGCGGTACCGATGCACAGGGCGAAGTCACGGTGCGTTTGTCCAGGGGTGGTCGGGTGGTCAACGGGCAGGGTGCGGACACTGACATCGTGGTGGCGTCCGCCAAAGCCTACCTGAATGCGTTGAACAAGCTGGACACCGGATTGGAACGGGCGCATCCTCAAATATAGAGGCCTCGTTGCAGGAGAGTTGAAATGAAGCGCAAGGTTGGTTTGGCGGTGCTGGGTTTGATGTTGCATGGCAATGCGCATGCCGCGGAGCCGAATGTACCTGCAGCACCGTCACTGAACAAGGGGCCGGTCGCTACTGCGGTGCCGTCGACCGACAAGAACGCCAGGACGGTGCGGGGCAAGAAATCCAGAGCCAGGACCAATGCCTCGTCGGATAATGCCGATCCCAAAGCGAATGTGAAGCAAGATGCAGTAACCGAGACACCGCCCGGGTCGATTCAACAATCTGTGCAACTCAAGGGCGTACGGGGGTAGCTCGGCGGTCAAAGCGGTCTTGCGCAGGGCATCGTTCGCGATGCCCTTTCTATTCCTGCAGAAGGACAAGCGCCTGGGCGCTGTCGGTCGCCAATGCCGGGAAGTCGCGGCGCTCCGTTCGCTCGTTCAGGCGCAGGTCGAAGCCGTCACAGTCTATGCCGATCACCAACCCCTGCGCGGCTGACCGTTTGGCGTTCACTTTGTGGAGCAACTCTTCTTCTTTTGCGGCAAGCGTGCCGGGCGGAGTCTGGTATTTTTCGGCTTTGATCCAGTGGATGTCGCCGAAACCGCCGATATAGCGCAACGCAAGCGGCACGATGCGGTAGAAAGAGAAATCGTGCATCGCGAAATAGGTCTGCGCCTCGGGGAAATAGCGCAAATAGCGTCTGCCCGCCTGTTCGCGTTCCGTAACGAGGGAAGCCGTGCCGACCACGGTGATGCGCCCCTGTGTCTGGATATGCGGGTCTTCCTGATTGTGCGTGATCAGGCTGACGCGCGGATCGTTCCGGATGTTTTTGGTGTGTTCCGCCAATGTGCTGATGAGAATGAGCAGGCTGCCATCGTGATCCACCATGTAAGGGGTGATGGATCCGAACGGATATCCGTCGAATTTTTTCGACAATGTGCAGAGCGCGCCGTAGCGATGAGCGCGCAACAGCTGACGCGCGGCCCGGGCAGTATCTTGCGGGGAAGTTTTGTCGGGTATCATGTGGGCCATTGTATTTCAGTATTCCGGGTATATGAAACTTCCGAATTTCAAGCGACCAAACTTCGGTATCGTCGATTCCTTCCGTTTTCTGCGCTACGTCACGGTGCGCCTACAGGAAGATCGCTGTACCCAAATGGCTGCCAGCCTGACTTTCACCACGCTGCTGTCGGTAGTCCCCCTGATCACTATCGCGCTGACCCTGTTCTCGGCGTTCCCCGTGTTCAGCGAATTCTCGACCCCGCTCAAGGAATACATCCTGATGAACATGGTGCCGGAGACCGGGGGGCGGATCATCACGGGCTACATGACACAATTTGCAGAGAGCGCATCGCGCTTGACGGCGGTCGGTATCGTCTTTCTTGCCGTGACAGCCATGCTGTTGATGCTGACCATCGACAACGCATTCAACATGATCTGGCGCGTATCGCGTCCGCGCAGCCTGCTGCAACGGGTATTGGTGTATTGGGCCGTACTGACGCTGGCGCCACTGCTGGTCGGTGGCAGCCTGTCGCTGACATCCTGGCTGGTCGGGTTCTCGGCCGAGTACGCGCAGCGGATTCCCTCGCTGGGGATGGATGCGATCAAGCTCGTTCCGCTCGTGTTGACGACGGCAGCTTTCACTTTGCTGTTCCGGGTCGTGCCCAATCGCTATGTGCCGATGCGCCACGCCATCATCGGTGGACTGATCGCGTCGGTGGCGTTCGAGTCGATGAACCGCGCATTTGCCTTCTATATCTCGCACTTCCCCACCTACAAGCTGGTATATGGAGCGTTCGCCAGCATCCCGATCTTTCTGATGTGGGTGTATTTTTCCTGGCTCACCGTATTGTTCGGCGCGATCATCACTGCCTCGCTTTCGCACTGGCGCAGCACGCATTCGTTGAGGCTGGATCAGGCCGCCAAACTCTATTATGCGGTGGGTATACTCAAACTGATGCACAAAGGACTGAACCGGGGTGAGGTGCAAACCCTCCCCGGATTATCCCGGCATTTGCATATTGGTTACGATGACGTCGAACGCATTCTGGACAAACTCGTCAAAGCCAGGATCGTGGGCAAGCTCTCGGGGCTGGGTTGGAGTATGGTGAGAGCGCCGGAAGCGGTTGAGCTGGGCGATCTGCTGAAAATCTTCCTGCTGGATACGGCGACACTGCCGAAACATGCCGGGGATGGTGACATCAAGGCTTGGTTCGCTTCGCTTGAAAAGCGGATGAACGAGCCCAAGGGCATGACCTTGCACGATATATGGAATAGGGGCGCATAGCGTATTGCCGCCCATGCGCTTTTGAGCTTTAATGCGCGCCGCTCGAAATCTGTTTGGCAAGCCACATTGGGAGTTGACATGAAATTTATCGAAAACCTGCTTGAAGGTTCGTTGTGGAACAGCCGCTTCGTGATTTTCCTGGCGGTGCTGGGCAGTCTGTTTGCGAGTTTTGCCATTTTCTACATGGCGACCGTGGACGTGGTGTTGCTGGTGCAACATACCGTCCATTATGCCGATGCCGGCATGGCGGATGAAGCGCGCAAGGCTTTGCATGACAGTACGGTTTCGCACATCGTTGAAGTGGTAGACGGTTACCTGCTGGCCGTGGTGCTGTTGATCTTTTCCCTGGGTCTGTACGAACTGTTCATCAGCGATATCGACCAGGCGCACGGCAGCAAGGCATCCAGCAAGATATTGGTCATCAACAGCCTGGACGACTTGAAATCGCGCTTGGCCAAGGTCATTCTGAGGATCATGATAGTG
>JAJXTT010000159.1 GCA_021783525.1 Pseudomonadota bacterium | reverse complement strand
TGATCGCCAATGAAGGTTTCAATCGCGAGACCGCCCAGCAAGCGGTTGCAGCGGGCGAAGCGGATGCCGTTTCGTTCGGCAAGGACTTCATTTCCAATCCGGATCTGCCGCGCCGCCTGCAACTGAACGCGCCGCTCAATCCGTATCGTTCCGAGACCTTCTATGGCTACGGTCAACCGGATCCGAGGGTCGGCTACACCGACTACCCGAGTCTGGTAGCGGAAATCGCTTAACCCGGGCTTGAGGGTTGCAGACACGGCTGCGCGATAATCCGCACATCGCCAGGGAACGTCATATCGCCAGTGGGAGGGAATCATGCCTGAACAGTATTCGCGTATCGCAATCGTGACCGGTGCAACTTCCGGTATCGGGGAGGCCACGGCAAGAAAGTTCATTGCCAGCGGTTATGGCGTAGCCGGGAATGGGCGCAACGCTGAAAAACTGCGTGCGCTTGAACTGGAATTGGGGGCGGCATTTGTCGGCATCGCGGGCGATGCTTCCGATAGTGCCGTGCTGGACCGACTTTTCACATCCGCGCATGAACGCTTCGGGAAAGTCCCCGACATCGTCGTTGCAAATGCCGGTCGCGGGCTGGGAGGTTCCGTCAAGGATGCCGATCTGTCCGGATTTGAGGACATGCTCAAGATCAACGTGACCGGCACTCTGGCGTTGCTGCAAAAGGCGGCCAGGGAAATGGTCGACGAGCAACAATCGGCTTACCCCGGACGTGCCGCAGACATCGTTATCATCGGCTCGGTGGTAGGGCGGCACATATCGCCGTTCAGCGCGGTCTATGGCGCGACCAAGTTCGCCGTGCATGCCCTCGCGGAAGGGCTGCGGCGCGAGGTGGGGCCGAAAGGTGTCCGGGTCTCGCTGGTCGAACCGGGCATCGTGGTCAGCGGGTTTCAGGATGCCGCCGGCTACACGGGCGACCTGGTGCAACACTTCGAGGACAAGTTCGGTCCCTTGTTGCACGGTGACGATGTCGCGAATGCGATTCACTACATCGTGGCCCAGCCGCCCCATGTCCATATCAGCGACATCATGGTCCGTCCGACGCGGCAGGACTATCCCTGACCTGCTCAGGGCTCGGCGGCCGGGACAACGATTCCCTGCAGAAATCAATGAACATTATGAGGACTTGCCTGCATGAGTGAACAACGGCAAAGGATCAAGGTATTAAGCGCGGGCATCTTCAGCCTGATACTCGTGATGGGGATCGCGCGATTTGCCTACACGCCCCTGCTCCCGCTGATGCAGCATCAGGCGGGGCTGGGCGTTGCTGCAGCCGGCTGGCTGGCGGCGATCAATTATGCCGGATACCTGAGCGGGGCCCTCATCGCGTCATTGATCAGCGACATGGTGCTCAAGGATCGCCTGTACCGCATCGGCATGATCGTTGCCATCGTGAGCACCGTCATGATGGGCATGACCACGGATTTCACCGTCTGGGCGATATCCCGTTTTGTCGCCGGGCTGAGCAGTGCAGCGGGCCTGCTCCTGGGAAGCGGGCTGATCCTCAACTGGCTGATCCGCCATAACCATCACAGCGAACTGGGCATTCACTTTGCCGGCATCGGCCTCGGGATTGCCTCTGCCGCCGCCGCGGTATTTCTGATGAACCAGTGGCTAAGCTGGGATCAGCAATGGTTCGCTCTCACGGCGCTGGGGTGCCTGCTTCTTGTTCCCGCGCTGGGGTGGCTGCCTCCGCCTGACCGGAGTGCCATGACCAAGACCGGGCAGAAGATGGAAGATGCTCCGCCGAGCGCTTTTTTCATGGGTCTCTTGATGTCGGCCTATTTCTGTGCGGGCATCGGCTATGTGGTCAGCGCAACTTTCATCGTCGCCATCATCGACCATATGCCAGGCATGACAGGAAGGGGGACGCTCGTTTTCTTCGTCATCGGGATCGCCGCTGCACCTTCGTGCATTGCCTGGGACCTGATCGCGCGCCGCACCGGGAAACTCAATGCCCTGATCGCCGCATCGGTTCTGCAGATCGCCGGAATCATGCTTCCCGTTCTCTCGGGTGGATTGTTTGCGGCACTTGCCGGGGCGATCCTTTTCGGGGGTACAGTCATGGGTATCGTGAGCCTGGTGCTGACCATGGCCGGCCAATACTATCCGACTCGCCCAGCCAAGATGATGGGCAAGATGACGCTCTCGTATGGGGCCGCGCAGATCATTGCTCCCGCCGTCACCGGCTGGCTTGCTGCCCGCGCGGGCAGCTATGCCGACGGGCTCTACCTGGCGGGCGGCGCGATGTTCGCAGGCACCGTGATCCTCCTGTTGCTCAGGACTGTGGAGAAGCGCGAAGGCGACAAAACAATCGTGCCGCCGCAGCTTCCGTAAAGAGCCGCTCAACCCTTGCTGCCAGTAAGGATGAGGCGTCCACAGGATGCGACCGGAAATGCGCAAGCGCTGTAGAATGGGTACGTCTCAAAAAATCAGGCAGAGGGAAAACCAACCAGCACAGGAGGAGTGAGAATGCATGATGTGCCAGAGATCGAACAGCAGCATCAGAAGCTTATCGGCATGATGAACGAACTGAACGAGGCCGTGAAGAACAAGGAATCACGGACCGATATCTACCGGATCATCGACGATGTGATCGCCTATACGCGGCTGCATTTCGACATCGAAGAGCAACTGATGGCTGAAGCAGGGTATCCCGAGATCGAGGCGCATAAGGACAAGCACAGACAGCTGATCCAGGAAGCGCTCCACCTCAAGGAAAAGCTGGATTATGTCGGTGGAGAGATGTTCACGGACTGGTTCACTCACTGGCCTTTCGCGAGGGTGCTTGCGCATATCCAGTACGCAGACAACCAGATAAAAGACTACATCCGCCAGGCTGGGGTGAAGGTATAAGGTCTTGCACGAGTCATCGCAAGGCATGCACGCCAGGACGGCTGATACAGGACTTTGAAGAGGAGACGGGGCGCGGGGCATTCCGGACCTGGCTTTGGCGCCACGTCAATCCCGTCGGATATCTTAAAGTCCGGTATTGAAAGTGGCGCCGGCACGCAAAGCGATCGAATCTGTGACCGCCCTTAAGCGAATCCCTCAAGCCACCGCGATGAATACGATTCCCAGCGTGCAAATCATGACGGCCAATGCAATGAAAAGCTCAATGCTGCGCAAGACGTCGACGGTTTTCTCGCTGCTGATGCGTTCCAGAATATGGGAGTTCATGATCCGCCCTCCTGTAGATGATTTGAAACAACTAACGTGACAATCATAGTTGCTGCATTTGCGTTTGACGTGCCCCACAAAGTGCGGTTTGATTATACTTGCCGGAGTAACTCAGTCAAGTATTGATGACGCCAGGCTTATATTGAATGCCTTGTTCGTCGGGAATACAGGCCAGGCGTCCGCTGCAGACCGCATCGCAAAAAGGGCGTCGGCAACGAAGCGAACCGGCGCGATGCGCAGATCACAAGTACCGCCTCCGAGCGGCCAACCCTGTAGGAGAGTCATCATGACTAAACTTGTTCGTTTGCTCTTTCTGGCCATTCTCATATCGGCACCGCTTTCCTTGATGGCAGCGGAACCCGCGCTCATCTACTGGAACTCGGATGCGGGCAAGGTATTGCGGGCCCGCATTCCCGCCGATGCGGATTACTGGCAATTGAGCCCATGGTTCGCCGAGCAGATCAACCAGACCTATTGCTCCGTCGCGAGCGCCATCACGGTACTCAACGCGTTGCCGATCAGGAAGCCGGTCGATCCGATCTACGCTCCCAACGCCTACTTCACGCAGAGCAACTATTTCACCCCGGAAGTCGCCAAAGTGGTCAGCCCGCAGACCGTGCTGGCCCAAGGCATGACAAGGGATGAAATGGTGCAGACCCTGGTGCGCCAAGGGGTCAAGGCCGTATCCATCGCCGGCGATTCCATCGACGACAAAGGGTTGCGCACTTTGTTGCAGAAGGCAATGGGCGATGACGGGCAGTTCGTGCTGGTGAACTATCTGCGTAGCGCTGTGGGGCAGGAAGGCGGCGGACACTGGTCGGTGCTGGCAGCCTATGATGCGCAATCAGACCGTGTGCTGATTCTCGATGTGGCCAAGTATATGTACGCCCCGGCGTGGGTCGGGATCGATACCCTGCAAAAGGCGATCGCGACCGTGGATACAACCAGCAACAAGTCGCGAGGGCTGGTCGTCGTGTCGGAATGAAGGAGAGACCCATGTATGCACACTATTTATCGAGCCTGTCGAAATTGACCGTCGTGCTGGCCTTCACCGGGCTGGTCTGGAGCGTGAACGGAAATGCCGCGACACCTTCGGGCGAATCGCAGGACCTGGACGCGCTGTACCGGCAGGTGGCTGCGAGCCCGATACGTACGGAAGAAGATCGACAGGCGGATGCAGCGCGCAAGCCGGTGGAATTCCTGCGGTTTGCAAACGTCCACCCGGGCATGCTGGTATTGGATGTCGCCACCGGCAGAGGCTATACCACGCAACTGCTGGCCCTGGCAGTGGGAAGCAAGGGGACGGTATGGGCGCAAGCGGACAAGCCGCGAACTGAATTGGGCGAACGGCTGGCAGATCATCCGCAGCCGAACATCATCCCGGTTGTGAGGCCCTATGACGACCCGGTTCCGGGCGATGCGCCCAAGCTGGACTTGATCACCATTGTTCTGAACTACCACGATATCGCCTATATGCCGGTTGATCGAGTCAGGATGAACCAGCGATTGTTCGGTGCGCTGAAATCCGGCGGCCATCTGGTCGCTATCGATCATTCGGCGAAGAAGGGCGAGGGCACCACGGTTGCCAAGACGCTCCATCGCATCGACGAAGCGGTCGTCCTGGACGAGTTGCAGCAAGCCGGTTTCAAGCTCGAACAAGAGGGTGATTTTCTGCATAACCCGTCGGATCCGCGAGAGCAGCCGTTCTTCCATATGAAGATGCCGACAGACAGCTTTGCATTGCGCTTCGTCAAGCCGTAAAGA
>JAJXTT010000158.1 GCA_021783525.1 Pseudomonadota bacterium | reverse complement strand
ACATGGCGTGCAGCCACTTCGTTGAGGATGCGACCTTGTTCGGAGAAGATGGCACCGTTGGCTTCCAGCAGATCCTTGCGTTCCATCCCTTTGCCGCGTGGACGCGCGCCAACCAGTATCACAACTTCGGCATCGCGAAAGGCCACGCGGGGATCGTCAGTGGTGATGATTTGTTGCAGGTTGGGGAAAGCACAGTCTTCCAGTTCCATCGCCACGCCATGCAGCATCGGTTGGGCCGGAGGTATGTCCAGCAGTTGCAGGATGATCGGCTGCTCGCGCCCCAGCATGTCACCGTTGGCGATTCGGAACAGCAGGTTGTAACCGATTTGTCCTGCGGCGCCGGTAATTGCTACGCGGATGGGTGCTTTCATGGTGTCCTCGCTTGGGGTTAAAAATTTATTATAAATCCGGATTTTTAGAATGGATTATTAAATATTCAGCACCGAATTATAAATTTTGTACATGCGGAAACTTTATGGTCTTTAATGCTTTTCACTCGCCAAGTGTAGGTGTAGCATCGGGCTCTTGGAATTTGGTTGTGGAAGAAATCAATGAACAAAATAATTAAACGCCGCCCCAAGCATCTCGCATTACACAAGATTCAATTTCCCCTCCCCAGTTATGTCTCTATTCTTCATCGCGTCAGCGGAGCGGTTCTGTTCCTTTGCCTGCCGCTGTTATTGCTGTTGTTCGACCAGAGCCTGCGCTCGATCGAAACTTACACCAATCTGACCGAATACCTGGCGCATCCTCTGCTGAAGCTGGTTCTGCTTGGCCTGATGTGGGCGTTTCTGCATCACTTCTGCGCAGGACTTCGATATTTGGCGATCGATATGCATCTCCTGCCGACGCTTGCGCTGGCGCGCAGCAGCAGCAAATGGGTGTTGGCCGTGAGTCTGTCGTTGACCATCCTGTTGGGAGTAAAACTATGGTGAATCGTATCTTGACAGGCGCGCATTACGGTCTGCGCGACTGGTTGGTGCAGCGGATTACTGCCGTGGTGATGGCGATCTATGCAGTGATTGTCGTCGTTTATTTGCTGATGCAGCCGTCTTTCGGTTATGACACCTGGGCAGAGTTGTTTTCCGGCAATGTCATGCGCACATTTTCAATGTTGTTCCTGCTGAGTCTGTTTTATCACGCATGGATCGGCGTGCGTGACATCGTGATGGATTATGTGAAGCCGGCGAGCATCCGTCTGTTGATTCATGTGTTGGTCATTCTTGCACTGGTTGTTTACACGATCTGGTCGGTGCAGATTCTTTGGGGACTTTAATGGCATTGGCGAAAAGAACATTCGATGTGGTGGTGGTGGGAGCCGGCGGCGCCGGGATGCGTGCCGCGCTGACTTTGTCGGAGGCCGGGCTCAAAGTCGCGGTCCTGTCCAAGGTGTTCCCCACGCGGTCTCATACGGTCGCAGCCCAGGGCGGTATCGCGGCTTCACTGGGGAACGTGAATGAAGACAACTGGCACTGGCATATGTACGACACGGTGAAGGGGTCGGACTATCTGGGCGACCAGGATGCCATTGAATATATGTGCCGCGCCGCGCCGGAAGTGGTGTACGAACTCGAACATTTCGGCATGCCGTTCGACAGGTTGGACAGCGGCAAGATATACCAGCGCCCGTTCGGCGGTCACATGCAGGACTACGGCAAGAATCCTGTGCCGCGCGCCTGCGCTGCGGCCGATCGCACCGGGCATGCATTGCTGCATACTCTGTATCAGCAGAACGTGCGCGCCAATACGAATTTCTTCGTCGAGTGGATGGCGCTCGACCTGATCCGCGACCAGGACGGCGATGTGCTGGGCGTGGTTGCGATGGAAATCGAAACCTCCGAGGTGATGATCCTGCAGGCCCGGGCCACCCTGTTCGCCACCGGCGGGGCCGGGCGCATCTTTTCGGCAAGCACGAATGCCTATATCAATACCGGCGACGGACTGGGCATGGCGGCACGCGCCGGCATACCGCTGGAGGACATGGAATTCTTCCAGTTCCACCCGACAGGGGTACACGGGTCGGGAGTGCTCATCACCGAAGGCGTGCGCGGAGAAGGCGGTTATCTGGTGAACAAGGATGGCGAGCGCTTCATGCCGCGTTACGCGCCGACCGCCAAGGATCTGGCCAGCCGCGATGTGGTCTCGCGTGCGATGGCTACCGAGATCAAGGAAGGACGTGGCTGTGGGCCGCACGGCGATCACGTCATGCTCAAGCTTGATCATCTGGGGGACGAGGTGATACGCCACCGTCTGCCCGGCATCCGCGATATCGCCATCAAATTTGCCCATGTCGATCCGTCCAAGGCCCCCATCCCGGTGGTGCCTACCGCGCATTACATGATGGGCGGCATCCCGACCAATTACCGCGGACAGGTTGTGGCGCCGCACGGTACTGCACCGGAAGACGTTGTGCAGGGCTTCTACGCGGTAGGCGAATGTGCCTGTGTATCGGTGCATGGTGCGAACCGCCTGGGCTGCAATTCGCTGCTCGATCTGATCGTGTTCGGACGCGCCGCGGCGCGGCAGATCATCGAGGACTTGAAGAACAACCCGAATCCAAAACCACTGCCCGCCGATGCTGCGGATCGACCGCTGGCCCGCCTGGCGCGGCTGGAGAACCAGAAGAATGGCGAGCGGGTTTCCGATGTCGGGGATGCGATGCGCAGGGTGATGCAGGCGCATTGCGGCGTATTCCGCTTCCCGGATCTGCTGGCTGAAGGTGTCACCAAGATACGCGAAGTGGCAGAACGTGTACGCAACACCGAGATCAAGGACAAGAGCAAGGTGTTCAACACAGCGCGCATCGAAGCGCTGGAACTGGACAACCTGATCGAAGTCGCGCAAGCCACGATGACCGCGGCCGAAGCGCGCAAGGAAAGCCGCGGTGCCCACGCGCGTGAGGACTTCACCGAACGCGACGACAAGAACTGGCTGAAGCACTCGCTGTATTACAGCGAGGGATACCGGCTCGATTACAAGCCCGTGCACTTGAAACCGCTGACGGTGGAATCGTTCCCGCTCAAGGCGCGTGTGTATTGACATACAACTGATGGGACTGCCACAGGCCGGTCGTTGGTCAAAGCCATTTCAACTTGATGAAACATGCCAAATGGTTGGCTATAGGAGCTAGGCAATGAAATTCAGAATTTACCGCTACAATCCGGACACCGACACTGCACCCTACATGCAGGACTTCGAGTTGAGTCTGGAAGCGGGCGACGCCATGTTGCTGGATGCGCTCATGTTGCTCAGGCAACAGGATGACAGTATCGGTTTTCGCAAATCCTGCCGCGAAGGCGTGTGCGGATCGGATGCGATGAACATCAACGGGCGCAATGGCCTGGCCTGTATCACGGCGCTGTCTTCGCTGAAGCAGCCCATCGAGATACGCCCGTTGCCGGGGCTCCCGGTCATCCGTGACCTGATCGTGGATATGACGCAGTTCTTCAAACAGTACCACTCGATCAAGCCTTATCTGGTGAACAACGACCCGCCGCCGGAAACGGAGCGTCTGCAATCGCCGAAGGATCGCCTGGAACTGGACGGTTTGTACGAATGCATCCTGTGCGGATGCTGTTCGACTTCATGCCCGTCGTTCTGGTGGAATCCGGACAAATTCGTCGGCCCGGCCGGCCTGCTGCAAGCCTACCGCTTCATTGCCGATACGCGCGATCAGGATACGGCTGCGAGGCTGGACAATCTGGAAGATCCTTATCGCCTGTTCCGTTGCCACACCATCATGAATTGTGTGGATGTGTGTCCCAAGGAACTGAACCCGACGGAAGCGATCGGCAAGATCAAGGATATGATGGTCAAACGCGCTGTATGAAGGAGCTGGAACGTGTGCGCTGGCGCTGCCGGCGCGGCCTGCTGGAACTGGATATTGTGTTGGGGCGTTTTATCGAACAACGATACGCAACGATGGACAACGAACAACGAATTGTTTTCGATGAATTGTTGGACTTGCCTGATACGGAACTCTGGGATTTGATCACGGGGAAAAGAGAACCTGCACCTGCGCACCAGCGCCTGGTGCTGGGATGGCTAAAGGAAGTTTGAACGAAGCGAGGGTTGAGAAAATGGAAAGCAAACGTATCGCAAAATTAACTCTGGATGACGGTCGCAGCATCGATTTGCCAATTATTTCCGGTACGCTGGGCCCCGATGTGATCGACATCAGAGCCTTGGGGAAATTGGGTGTATTCACTTATGACCCGGCGTTCTTTTCCACTTCAAGTTGTACCTCCGAGATTACATTCATTGATGGCGATGCGGGATTGCTGTACTACAGGGGCTATCCGATCGAGCAACTGGCGGAAAAATCCGATTTTCTGGAAGTGTGCTATCTGCTTCTGAATGGCGAGTTGCCGAATTCGGAGCAGAAGGCTCAGTTCACTTACAACATCACGCATCACACCATGGTGCACGATCAACTCGCGCGTTTCTTCAACGGATTCCGTCGCGATGCCCACCCGATGGCGGTGATGGTCGGCGTGGTGGGGGCGCTATCCGCCTTCTACCACGATTCGCTCGATATCAACGACCCGCAACACCGGGCAGTTTCGGCGCAGCGCCTGCTGGCCAAGGTGCCCACCATTGCCGCGATGACGCACAAGTACAGTGTCGGTGAGCCCTTTGTCTATCCCAAAAACAAATTCGGTTTTGTCGAGAACCTGATGTACATGATGTTCGCGACGCCGGCGGAAGAATACGTCCCCAATCCGATACTGGTCCGCGCGCTTGAACGCATCCTTATTTTGCACGCTGATCACGAGCAGAATGCCTCCACCTCGACCGTGCGTCTGGCCGGTTCGAGCGGGGCCAATCCGTTCGCCTGTATCTCCTCGGGTATTGCTGCCCTGTGGGGGCCGGCCCACGGGGGCGCGAACGAAGCCGCGCTGAAGATGCTTGAAGAGATCGGTGACGTGTCGCGTGTGGCCGAATATGTGCAAGGCGTAAAGGATC
>JAJXTT010000157.1 GCA_021783525.1 Pseudomonadota bacterium | reverse complement strand
CATCGTCCGACGCAAGATAGGACACCAGTTTGGCGATCTCCTCCGGCTTGCCCAGCCGCCCTACCGGGATGGTCGAAACGATCTGGTCGAGTATCTCCGGCTTGATCGCCATGAGCATCTCGGTGCCAATATAGCCGGGCGAGATGGTGTTGACGGTGATGCCCTTCGCGGCAGTTTCCTGCGCCAGCGCTTTGGTGAAACCATGCATGCCCGCTTTTGCGGCAGAATAATTCGTCTGACCGAACTGGCCCTTTTGACCGTTGACGGAGGACATGTTGATGATACGTCCCCAGCCTTCTGCCAGCATATCATCCACCACCTGGCGAGTGACGTTAAACACGCTGTTGAGGTTGACGTTAAGCACATCCATCCAGTTTTCCAGCGGCATCTTCCTGAACACGCCATCCTTGGTGATGCCGGCGTTATTTACCAGCACGCTTACGGGGCCTACTTCCGCCTTCATCTTGCCCATCATGACGGCGATGGAATCATAATCCGAAACATCCCCTTCGGCGATATGCACATCCCTGCCGGCCGCACGTTCCGAGATCAGCCAGGACTGGGCCTTTTCCTTCTCCGGTGCAATGTAATTGGCTACAACGGCAAGACCATCGGCAGAGAGCTGCCTGCAGATGCTGCTGCCGATTCCGCCGATACCGCCGGTAACCAATGCAATACGTTTATTCATGTCGCTTTTCCCCAAACTTTCCTTGCTTGTCGATATGTCTGCACACGCAAATATTTTCTTCACGGCGAATTTATCGGGCTGAACCTTTCGGTAGATATATGCCGTACCTGCCCGTCGCAAAAGACCTCTTGCGCATTGCGGGATCCATTCTGGTGGCATCCCGTTCATAGTGGAATTAATATGCTGGAGCATTGCCGGGAGACTCTCTGTAGGAAGAGTCTTCTTGTCTTGTAGGAATGTTCTGAAAATGAAGCCCGGATGCGGCGGACGTCTTCCGAGTCCCTTGCGCGTGGTAGATTCTGCGGGCGCAGGCTCGGGAAGGTACGACTCCGAACATGCATTGATGGGTACTATCGTTGACGGTATGGTTCTTAACCAGGTAAAGGGGAGAAAAAGAAAATGAATAAAAAAAGTTCTCAGGCAATCGCAGGCCAGGAAGAGGAAGGCGTAATCGCAAGGATGGGCATCGGTCTGGCCAACTGGAGCGAAAGATGGTTTCCGGACGCCTTTGTCTTTGCTGCACTGGCTGTGGTCATCGTCAGTCTCGGCGCGCTGGCAATGGGCAGAACGCCTTCGCAGGTCTCCATAGATTTCGGCAAATCCTTCTGGAACCTGATTCCCTTCACCATGCAAATGGCCTTCGTCGTGATCGGCGGCTATGTCGTGGCGGTGTCGAAACCCGTACAAAAGCTGATCGTCGTGCTGGCCAGGTTTCCGAAGACTCCCAGGGGAGCCGTCGCCTATGTCGGTTTCATGGCGATGCTCACTTCGTTGCTGAGCTGGGGTTTCAGCCTGATCTTTTCCGGCATCCTGATGCGCGAGATCTGCAAGCGTCTGGACGGGGTGGATTATCGCGCGATCAGCGCCGCAGGTTTTCTCGGCCTTGGCACGGTGTGGGCGCTCGGCTTGTCGTCTTCCGCAGCGTTGATGATGGCGACGAAAGGATCCATTCCCCCGGCACTGCTCAAGATCAGCGGAGTGATCTCGCTCGAACAGACTTTGTTTACCTGGCAGAACCTGGTGATGATTCTTACGCCCATGGTGATTTCCACATGGATCTGCTATTCATCCACCCCGGCCGCGCATTTGGCGAAGACCTTTGAGATGGCTGGCGTAAAACACCAGGAATCCGACGATATCGGGGTCGCAAATACGCCCGGCGAACACCTGGAATTCAGCCCCTTCCTGACGGTCGTGCTTGCCGCCCTGGGCGTGATCTATTTGATGGACGTCTTTGCCACCAAGGGAGGACTGGCTGCGCTGGATTTGAACACGTATAACTTCATGTTCATCATCGCCGGATTGTTGCTGCACTGGCGGCCTCGCGCTTTCCTGCGCGCGATCGCCAAAGCGGTCCCCATGACCGGCGGCATCCTGATCCAGTTTCCGCTCTATGCCGGCATATTCGGGATACTGATGGGCTCAGGCATCAATGAGATTCTGGCGAAATTCTTTGTGTCCATCTCGACACAGGATACATTGGCTGCGGTTGTGGGGGTGTATTCGGCGATCCTGGGCTTGTTCCTGCCTTCCGGCGGCGGCAAGTGGGTGGTCGAAGCGCCATATCTGCTGCAGGCGGCAACCGAACTCAAGGTCAACCTGGCATGGGTGGTGCAATGCTACAACGCGTCCGAAGCATTGCCGAACTTCATCAATCCGTTCTTCATGCTGCCTTTGATGGGTCTGGTTGGCGTGAAGGCGCGCGAACTGGCCGGCTATACCATGCTGCAACTGATATTCCTGGCTCCGGTCACGATCTTCCTGCTGTGGCTGCTATCGATGACCATGCCGTTTGTACCGCCGGTACTGCCGTGAGTTTGGAATAGCGTTTCTTCCCGTGACGACACCGCTTACTGCTTTCCTTGGTAGCGGCTGTCGGCATGAGGTATGGCGGCCGGACATTTGCCGTGTCGCATCCCTGATGAATTCAAGACGCGTTTGATATAAAGAAATATGACCGATCCCTGCTGGACACCCTCTCCCGAAAATGTCGCCGCCGCCCGCGTGACGGCCTTCATGCACAATTTGAAACCCGATGGCGCCGAGCCGAAAGGCTATGAGGAGTTGTGGCGCTGGTCGATAGAACAGCCTGAAGCGTTCTGGCGAGCAGTGTGGGATTTCGCCGAGGTCATCGGCGAGCCGGGAGCGCGCGTTCTGCAGCGGGATCCGCGGCAGCGCATGCTGGGTGCGCATTGGTTCCCCGAAGCACGACTCAATTTCGCCGAGAACCTGTTGCGTCCCTCGACGAACGCTGACGCTCTGGTGTTCTGGGGCGAAGATCGGGTGCAGCGCAGACTTTCACGCCAGGAACTGCACAGCGAAGTGGCGCGGCTGGCGGCTGCACTGCGCGATCAGGGCGTTGCAGCCGGCGACCGTGTGGCCGTGTGGCTTCCCAACATGCCGGAGGCGATCATCGCCATGCTGGCCGTTGCGAGCATCGGCGCGATCTTTACCTCCGCGTCTCCCGATTTCGGTGTGCAGGGCGCGCTGGATCGCTTCGGGCAGGTGGCGCCAAAAGTGCTGATCGGCGTCGACGGCTATTTCTACAACGGCAAGACGATCGGCGTGCTGGGCAAGCTGGGTGAAGTCGCGAGCCAGTTGCACACGGTCGAGAAGGTCATCGTCGTTTCCTACGTATCAGAAT
Organism: Pseudomonadota bacterium; assembly: GCA_021783525.1. Lineage (GTDB taxonomy): Bacteria > Pseudomonadota > Gammaproteobacteria > Burkholderiales > Gallionellaceae > Sideroxyarcus. The sequence goes on along the minus strand of JAJXTT010000157.1, from coordinate 1,654 downwards.
CGCCCTCGCACGATGGGATACCCCGGGCAGTGGGCTGGAGAGACTTCGTCGCACCGTTCGCCGGAGTGAACACCATCGATTTCACCGCCCTGCCCTTCGCTCATCCGCTCTACATCCTGTATTCCTCGGGTACCACGGGCGTGCCCAAATGTATCGTCCACGGCGCAGGCGGCACCCTGTTGCAGCACCTGAAGGAACATCAGTTGCACAGCGACGTGCGCGAAGGAGACCGGCTGTTCTATTTCACCACCTGCGGCTGGATGATGTGGAACTGGCTGGTGAGCGGACTCGCCAGCGGCGCCACGCTCTTGCTCTACGATGGCAATCCCTTCGTCCGCGACGGCCGCATCCTTTTCGATTATGCCCAAGCAGAACGCATGACTCACTTCGGGACGTCTGCCAAATATATCGATGCCTTGGCCAAATCCGGGCTGGTACCGCGGGAACGCTTCGACCTTGCATCCTTGCGCGCGATCTTCTCCACGGGCAGTCCGTTGTCGGCGGAAGGCTTCGATTTCGTGTACCACTCCATCAAACCGGCGGTGCAGTTGTCGTCGATCTCCGGCGGCACCGACATCGTCTCCTGCTTTGTCCTGGGCAGCCCGATCTTGCCGGTGAGACGCGGTGAAATCCAGTGCCGCGGACTTGGCATGGCGGTGGAGGTCTTCGACGACAACGGCAAACCCATACGCGGAGAGAAAGGGGAATTGGTCTGCACCCAGCCCTTTCCGTCGATGCCGCTGGGTTTCTGGAACGATGCCGACGGCGCGAAATATCGGGCTGCATACTTCGAACGCTTCCCAGGGGTCTGGTGCCACGGCGACTTCTGCGAGATCACAGAGCAGGGCGGCCTCGTCATCCATGGGCGCTCGGACGCCACACTCAATCCCGGCGGTGTACGCATTGGCACCGCAGAGATCTACCGCCAGGTGGAGCGCCTGCCTGAGGTGATGGAATCCCTCGTCATCGCCCAGACCTGGCCGCCGCGCAGTCTCGGCGACGTGCGCATCGTGCTATTCGTCAGGCTGCGCGACGGTATCGATCTGACCGAAGAACTGGTGAAGCGAATCAAATCCACCATACGCGAAAACACGACCCCGCGGCATGTGCCTGCGAAAATACTGGCCGTGCCCGACATGCCACGCACCAAAAGTGGAAAATTGGTGGAGATTGCCGTGCGCAACGTGATTCACGGCGAACCGGTAAAGAATCTCGAGGCGCTGCTGAATCCGGAGGCGCTTGAGCATTTCCGCAACCGGCCTGAACTGTCCGGTGACTAGCCCGCATATTTTCACCAGCCCCTAGTCGGGCTAACCGAAGCGATGACCTGAACGATAGGGCGAACTGGGCCAGGCGAACATGAATTTTCCGGAATTATGTAGCAGCCGCACAAAACTCTAATCAGCCCTGTGTCCAAGATGGAATCGGGTGGAGAGAAAATTCTGAAAGCGTGGATGCCAGTGTGCAACTCCTGACTTCGTTGCAATGAAGCGTGATACTCAACGGGGGATATAAAGCTGTAGCGAACAGATTACATCCATGGATTTTCTTGAGGAGAAAAATTAATCCAATGCGAATGTTTATAGAACCTGAAAAAAAACAAACAAAACGCATTTCATCTGTCCTGTTGCGTTTTTTTGCCCAAAAATGTCCT
>JAJXTT010000156.1 GCA_021783525.1 Pseudomonadota bacterium | reverse complement strand
TCAACTTCGCGGCGATGTCCTCCATCCTGTATTTCCTGGTGCGCTACTTCGTAATCGAGACCGAAAAGATCAAGACCCAGCTCGACCAGCAACATGCCTTGCTGGCCGAGGAACAGAAAAAATCCGAGCGGGTGCTGTTCAACGTGCTGCCGTCCAATATTGCCGAACGCCTGAAGAACAACCAGGGCTTGATCGCCGACGGCTATGCGGATGTCACGGTGATGTTTGCCGACCTGGTGAATTTCACGCAGCTGACGGAGCAAATGTCCCCCGAACAGATGGTCGGCCTGCTCAATACCGTATTTTCGGGCTTCGACGATCTGTCCGAAAAGTATGGCCTGGAAAAGATCAAGACCATCGGCGATGCCTATATGGTGGTGGGCGGCCTGTCGCGCGAACGTCCTGACTATGTGGAAGATATGGCGAACATGGCGATCGAGATGCTGGAGTTCGTTTCCAGGCATCCGGCGCTGGTCAAGCGCAACCTGGGCATCCATATCGGTATCGCCACCGGGCCGGTGGTGGCCGGCGTGATCGGCACCAAGCGCTTCATCTACGACCTGTGGGGCGACACGGTGAACATCGCCAGCCGCCTGACCGACGACGCAAAGGCGGGGCATATCCTGACCGACAAGCTCACCTACAACCGGCTGCGTTTCGGCTATCTGTTCGAGCCTCCCAGCACGCTCAACGTGAAGGGGAAGGGCGAGATGACCTCGTATCGCATGATCGGACGTGTCGGGCAGGCTGGCGAAGCGGGAGCGGGCGGCAATGTCTTTCACCTGCCCGCAGCCGGCAATGCGCCGGCTTCCGCCTAGGTATTTTCCAGCAAGGATCTCCACAGCATGGAGACCGGGGTCGTGTCCAGACGGCCCCGTTCGATGCGGCACGGCGTCAGGTTGTTCAGGCGCATCTGATGTTGTATGCGGCGCAGCTCGCGATACAGTTCGCGCACCTTGTCGCTGATCCCTCCGTCGATCAATTTCAGCTTCGCGGCCGTCCCCAATAACGCGAGATTGCCGCTATTGGCAGTCAACTCGGGGTGGGCGGCGGAATGAGCGAGCACCAGGAACTGCACCAGGAACTCGATATCCACCATGCCGCCGCTGTCCTGTTTGATGTCGAACAGGTCGGTCCGGTTCGGGTGGCCGTCATGCATTTTCTGGCGCATCTCGATGACCTCCCGGCGGAGCGCCGACAGGTCGCGCGGCCTGCGCAGGACGTCGATGCGGACGCGCTCGAATTGCGCGCCGACGGTTTTGTTCCCGGCGCAGAAACGGGCGCGTGTCAGCGCCTGATGTTCCCACACCCAGGCATGCCGGAGCTGGTATTCCTCGAACGCGGCAATCGGGCTGACCAGCAGGCCGCTCTCGCCGTTGGGACGCAGGCGCAGATCGACTTCGTACAGGCGGCCGGACGAGGTATAGCTGGAAAGCATGGTGTTGATGCGCTGCGCCAGGCGCGCGTAGATCTCCCCTGCGTCCGGATGTTCGTCGTCGTACAGGAACACCAGGTCGAGGTCGGAGGCGTAGCCCAGTTCGCGCCCTCCCAGTTTGCCGTAGGCGATCACGGCGAACCGGGGATCTTCCCTGTGCTTCTTGCGCGCATCGCGCCAGCAAAGACCGAGCACATGGCGCAGGATGAGGTCGGCAAGATCGCTCAGATGGTCGCTCAGTTTTTCCAGGGGCAGCAGACCTTGCAGATCCATTGCCAGCAGATGGAAAGTCTGCGCCTGCTGGAATTGGCGCAGGGCATCCATCTCGCGTTCGGCATCTCCGGCCTGTGCCGCAAGCAGCGCGGAAAGCTGGCCGTCCAGTGCCGCCCAATCGGGCGCGACATACAGTTCCCGCGTGTCCAGCAGCTCATCGAGAAGGATGGGGTGCTGCGTCAGATAGTCGCCGGCCCAGGCGCTTGCGGAGAGCAGCCGCACGAGACGCGGCAATACGTCGGGATATTCGGTCAGGAAGGCGAGGTAGGCGGCCCGGCGGGCGATTGCTTCCAGCAACACCAGGATGCGGCGCAGTGCGGTGTCGGGGCTGGAAGTCGCCGGGCACAGCGCCGCGAGGCGCGGCAAGAGCGCGTCGAGACGTTCGCGGCTGATCTCGGGCAAAAGCTGATAGCGGCTGCCTCTGCGGAACTGCAGGAGGTTTTCGGCCAGGGAAATGCCTTCCCGGTAGCCGAGCGCGGCGAGCGCGGCGGCGATCTCGTCCACGGTCGAGTCGTCGCGCCACCAGGTACACCCCTTGGGTTCCTGTTTCGAGCCGAAGACGGTATCGAATTGCCGGCTGACGAAATCGCGCAGCGGGTCGAGCGCGGCCGTCAATGCGGCATAGTCGGCAAAGCCCATCGCCGTGGAGATGATCTTTTGCTGCTCTGCATCCTCCGGGAGTTCCTGCGTCTGCTGGTCGTCGAGGTATTGCAGGCGGTGCTCCAGGTTGCGCAGGAACACATAGCTTTCGTCCAGCTGTCTTACCGTATCGGCGCCCAGCTCGCCGTCCAACACCAGCCTTTGCAGCACCTGACGGGTCGGTCGGATGCGCAGTGCGGCATCGCGGCCGCCGCGGATCAACTGGAACACCTGTGCGATGAACTCGATCTCGCGGATACCGCCGGGACCAAGCTTGATATTGTGATAGCGGTCGCGGCGCGCGACTTCGGCGCGGATCTGGGCATGCAGCTTGCGCATCGAGTCGAAGGCCCCGAAGTCAAGATATTTGCGGAACACGAACGGTTGGGCCAGCTTTTCCAGCACCCCGATATGCGCGCTGGCTTCAGGCGAAATGACGCGCGCCTTGATCCAGGCATAGCGTTCCCATTCGCGCCCTTGCGCCACCAGGTATTCTTCCAGCGCGGCAAAACTCATGGTCAGCGGACCGCTTTCGCCGTAGGGACGCAGGCGCATATCCACGCGGAACACATAACCGTCGGCGGTCAGGTCGTTGACGAGCGCGATGATTCTGCGGCCGAGCCGGTTAAAGAATTCGTGGTTGCTCAAGGAGCGGGAACCATTGGTCTCCCCGTCTTCGGGGTAGACGAAAATCAGGTCGATATCCGAGGAGACATTCAATTCGCCGCCGCCCAGTTTGCCCATGCCGATCACCAGAAGCTCCTGGGGGGTGCCGCTCTCTGCTCCGACCGGCTGGCCGAATTGTTCGACCATGGCCCGCATGGTCAATTCCTGTGCACGCTGCACGGCGATTTCAGCCAATGCCGTCATGCTGCGCATCACCTCGCCGAGATCGGAAAGGCCATTCAGGTCCCGTGTCAGCACATGGAGCATCACACGTTTGCGCAGGCTGCGCAGTGCGCTCGCGAGCTGCTCGTCATTGCCGGCCGGGAGAGAGTCCGACCATATCCGTATCGTCCTGTCATCGCCGGGGACGCGATAGTTTTCGTGCAGCCAGGTCAGCAGATGCGGCTCCGCGTCGAGCAAGCGAGCCAGATAGCGGCTGCAGTATCCGGCATGGCGTACCATCTGGTCGAAATCGGCGGGGAAACAGGGGTTTTCGGTATTCATGGGGAGGGGTTCAGGTTAAAATGCGTGCACTGTCCTTCTGCCTTGCATTATAGGTTCACCATGTTCCGCCTGTCTCCCTTCTTCAAGCCGCTTCACCGCGTCACATGTTGAAAGCTTCCCTGCTTCTGGCCTGGCGCAGCATGGGGCGTTTGTCCCGTTTCATGCTTGAAGCGTTACTGCTGCTGGCGATCGCGGGGGCGTCGCTGGTGCTGACCCTGCGCTACAGCATCCTGCCCGATATCGAGCGTTATCACGAGCAGATCACAGCCGCCGCCAGCGCCGCCATCGGACAGCCATTGACCATAGGCAAGATCGAGGCGGATTGGGACGGTTTGCGCCCGCGCCTGTTGCTGTCCAATGTGCAGGTATTGGACCAGCAGGGGCACGTCGCGCTGAATCTGCCGCGTCTGGAGAATACGGTCGCCTGGACGAGCCTGCCTGCCGCGGAGCTGCGAATACATAGTCTGGTCATCGACAATCCCGATCTGTCTGTCCGGCGCGATGCCCGGGGGTTATGGTATGTCGCCGGGATCCCGCTGGCGGCGCAATCGCCGGATGCGGGGAGTCCCTCCGACTGGCTGTTGCACCAGACTCGAGTCGTCATTCGCAACGGGCGGATCTCCTGGCAGGACGAATTGCGCGCTGCGCCGCAACTGGTGCTGGAACAGGTGGACTTGAGCATCGACAACCGGTACGGGCACCATCGCTTCGCGGTGCGCGCATCCGCACCGCCAAGGCTGGCGTCCCGCCTGGACGTCCGCGGCGACTTCAGCGGTGACAGCTTTGCCCAGATGGAGGAGTGGCGCGGGCAGCTATTCACCCAGCTCGACTATGCGGATGTGCTGGCATGGAAGCCTTGGGTGACACTGCCGAACGCGTTCAAGCATGGCAAGGGCGCTTTGCGCATGTGGCTGGGATTCGAGCGGGGGCAGCTGAGCAGCGTGGACGCGGATGTGGCCCTGGCCGGGGTGCTTGCCCGGCTGTCCGAAGAGTTGCCGCAGCTTGATCTGCGCGAATTGCGGGGCCGCATAGGCTGGCATCAACTGGATCGCGGGTTCGAGGTCACCACGCAACGCCTGTCGTTGCAGATGCGCGATGGTTTCAAATTGAAGCCGACCGATTTCTATTTGCGCCTGACAGACGGGCAGGAGGCGAGATATTCCTCGGGCGAGATCAAGGCCAATCTGCTGGACCTGGGTGATATCGCAGTATTGGCTTCCTACCTGCCGCTCGGGCAGGAATTGAAAAGCCAAATCGGCGAAGCGTCGCCGCAAGGGCGCATCGCCGATTTGCACGCCTTGTGGCAAAGCAATGCCGGAACGAACCTGCGCTATGAAATCAAGGCGCGCTTTTCGGGTTTGTCGGTGCATCGCTTCGGCGATCTGCCCGGCTTTTCCGGGCTGAGCGGAAAAGTGGACGGTGCCGACAACAGCGGGACGCTTGCGCTCGACAGCCGCAAATTCAGGCTTGATGCACCGCAATTGTTTGACGAGCC
>JAJXTT010000155.1 GCA_021783525.1 Pseudomonadota bacterium | reverse complement strand
GGACGAAGGCACGATTCCCGCAAGCGAGGTGAGCAAGGCGATCAAGCTGTACAAGATCAATCCGGACAAACCGAACCCGACGACGGTTTAAGGCAAGGGGAAACAACGTGGCCGAAATCAAGAATGTTTTAGTGCCGGACATCGGCAACTTCAAGGATGTGAGCGTCATCGAAGTGTCGGTAAAGGCAGGCGACAGGGTAAACGCGGAGCAGGCCCTCATCTCGCTGGAGACCGACAAGGCGACCATCGATGTGCCCGCACCGTTTGCCGGTGTGGTGAAAGATGTGAAAGTGAAGGCGGGCGACAAGGTGTCGGAAGGCACGTTGATCGTGACGATCGAGGCAAGCGGCGAAGCCGCAGCAACGGCGGTTCCGGCTGCGGCGGCCCCCGTGCAGGCGGCCGCGCCGGCCGTTCCCGTCGCACCCGCAACTCCGGCACCCGCCAAACCTTCGCCTGTCGCGGCAACGACCTCGGCCGCGCCGACGACCGTTCCTGCCTCGGGTGGCGCCCACGCCAGCCCGTCCATTCGCCGTTTCGCGCGCGAACTGGGCGTGAACCTGGCACAGGTGGGTGGCAGCGGCGAAAAGGGCCGCGTCACCAAGGACGATGTGCAGAACTTCGTCAAGAGGTCGCTGGCCCAGCCGGCTGGCGGCAGCGGACTGCAAGTCCTGGAGATGCCCGCGGTGGATTTCGCAAAGTACGGCGCGATAGAAACCAAACCGCTGTCGCGCATCAAGAAGATCTCGGGCGCCAACCTGCACCGCAACTGGGTGACCATTCCGCACGTGACCCAGTTCGAAGAAGCAGACATCAGCGAGATGGAGGCATTCCGCAAGGAACTGGGCGTGGAATACGCAAAGGAAAGCTTCAAGATCACCCCGCTCGCTTTCATGCTCAAGGCCTGCGCCATCACGCTCAAGCACTTCCCGGATTTCAATGCCTCGCTGGACGCCAGCGGCGAGAACCTGGTCATGAAGAAGTACATCCATATCGGGGTGGCCGTGGATACGCCGGACGGGCTGATGGTGCCCGTGATACGCGATGTGGACCAGAAAGGCATCGTTCAACTGGCCAAAGAACTGGGCGAAGTCAGCGCAAAGGCGCGCGAGAAGAAGATCACTGCCGCGGACATGCAGGGCGGATGCTTCACGATCTCCAGCCTCGGCGGCATCGGCGGCACTTCGTTCACGCCCATCATCAACGCACCCGAAGTCGCCATCCTCGGCGTGTCGCGTTCCAGCATGAAACCGGTCTGGAAGGACGGCGAATTTGTGCCGCGCCTGATGCTGCCTCTGTCGCTGTCCTACGATCACCGGGTGATAGACGGTGCGGCGGGAGCGCGTTTCACGACTTACCTGGCACATGTGTTGTCCGACATGCGCAGGCTGGCACTGTAGTCCGGTGAGCACCTCACCCATCGGCATCCTGGGCGGCACCTTCGATCCCATCCACAATGGGCATCTGCGCATCGCACAGGAAGCGCTGGAGCAGTGCGGCATGGCGCAGGTGCGTTTCGTTCCCTGCGGTACCCCACCTCATCGCCCGACGCCGTGCGCCCCGGCCAGATCGCGCTGGGAGATGGTGCGGCTGGCCCTGAACGGCCACTCCGATTTTCTGGTCGACGTACGCGAAGTGTTCCGCACCGACCCCTGCTACACGGTGGATACGCTGGCAGGCCTGCGCGCCGAACTCGGCGCGCAACAGCCGTTGTGCCTGATCCTGGGCGGCGATGCCTTTTTGCTGCTGCATACCTGGCATGAATGGAAGCGCCTGTTCGAACTGGCCCATATCGTGGTGTTGCAGCGTGCCGGCGGCCCGCCGCTGGGCAACGCGATGCTCAAGGCGGATGCCGAATTGCAGGCAGAATATCGAACGCGCCTCGCCCCGGGTGCGGGTGCGTTGCACGAGGCCCCCGGCGGCGCGATCTTCGTCGCCGACATGCCCGCCCTGGAAATCTCATCGACCGACATCCGCCGCCGTTGCGCGGAAGGAAAAAGCGCCCGCTTCCTGATCCCGGATGTCGTCACCAATTACATCAACACTCACGAACTGTACCGTCAATGCTAAACACTGAAGAAAAAACCCAAGCCGTCGTCTCCGCCCTGGAAGACGTCAAGGCGCTGGACATCACCGTCATCGATACCAGCCGGCTGAGCCCCCTGTTCGAACGCATGGTGGTCGCCAGTGCGCAGTCCACGCGCCAAACCAAGGCGCTGGCGAACAACGTGGTGGTCAAACTCAAGGAACTCGGCGAGACGGTGAACAGCACCGAAGGCGAGGACAGCGGCGAATGGGTGCTGGTCGATCTGGGCGAAGTGATCGTGCATATCATGCAACCCGCGGTACGCGCGTACTACAACCTCGAAGAGCTGTGGGGCGTGCAACCCGGCCCGCGCGGCCGCGCGCCCGCACCGGAGGGTTCCGCCCCGCCCCGCCACGACCGCGCGGGAAAATGAAGCTTTTGATCCTGGCGGTGGGCAACAAGATGCCTGCCTGGATCACCGCAGGCTTCAACGAGTACACCAAGCGCATGCCGCGCGAGGCCAGGGTCGAACTGGTCGAGATCAGGCCGGAACCCCGCAGCAGCGGCAAGACCCCCGCACAGATCATGGAAGCCGAGGCGCAGCGTATTCGCGCTGCCTTGCCAGCTTCTGCGTTTTGCATCGCGCTCGACGAGCACGGCGCAACTCCGACCACCAGAGACCTCGCGCAACAGATGCGGGACTGGATGCAGCAAGGCCACGATGTCGCGTTTGTCATCGGCGGCGCCGACGGATTGCACGAATCCGTCAAACAACTGGCCCGGCGGACGATGGCGCTCTCCGCCCTCACTCTGCCGCACGGCATGGTGCGCGTGTTGCTGGCCGAACAGCTTTATCGCGCGCACAGCCTGCTGCACAATCATCCTTACCATCGCGAATAGGCGGGATTTTTTGGGTTATCCTTGTCGCCATGAGCAAACACCTGCGCATCTACCTCGCCTCGCAAAGCCCCCGTCGTCGGGAGCTGCTCAAGCAGATCGGCATCCATTACGACATGCTGCTGCTGCGCAGCGACCCGCGGCGCAAGGTGGGTGTCGACGAGACGCCGCATGACGGCGAGGTGCCGCTGGATTACGTGCAGCGCATATGCCGCGACAAGGCACGCGCCGCGTGGGAAACGCTGATATTGCGCAATTTGCCGCTGCTCCCGGTGCTGGCGGCGGATACCACAGTTACGCTCGAAGGAAAGATCATCGGAAAGCCCGACAATAACGAGCACGCGGCGGAAATATTGCGCATGCTTTCCGGGACGCGACATCAGGTGCTGACCGCGGTGGCGGTGGCATTCGAGGACCGTCTTGAAATGCGCCTGTCCGCGACCGCCATCACCTTCGACACCCTGAGCGAAGAGCGCATCCGCCGTTACCTGCTCACCGGCGAGGCGCACGACAAAGCGGGCGCCTATGGCATCCAGGGGCACGCCGGCGCCTTCGTGAAGCACATCGAGGGGAGCTATACTGGCGTGATGGGACTGCCGCTGTACGAGACGGTAGAATTGCTGAAACTATTCGGATATCCCGCACCATGACTGAAGAGATCTTGATCAATGTCACCCCGCAGGAAACGCGCGTCGCGGTGATGCAACAGGGGGTCGTGCAGGAACTGCACATCGAACGGGGCAGCCAGCGCGGTCTGGTGAGCAACGTCTACGTCGGCAAGGTGAAACGGGTGTTGCCCGGCATGCAGTCGGCCTTCATCGACATCGGCCTGGAACGGTCCGCCTTCCTGCATGTCGCCGACATCTGGGAGAACCGCGCCAGTGGAGAGGCCGCCGCGAAGCCGATCGAAAAGGTATTGTTCGAGGGGCAGAGCCTGCTGGTGCAGGTGATCAAGGACCCCATCGGCACCAAGGGCGCGCGGCTCTCCACGCAACTGAGCTTTGCGGGACGCATGCTGGTGTTTCTGCCGCAGGAAGCGCATATCGGTGTGTCGCAGCGCATCGAGAACGAGGAGGAACGCGAAGCCTTGCGTACCAGGCTGCAACAGGTCCTGCCTGCCGACCACAAGGGCGGGTACATCATCCGCACCATGGCCGAATCGGCGACCGACAACGAATTGCGCGCCGATGTTGCCTACCTGGACAAGCTGTGGAGCGCACTTCAGTCGAAATCCCTGCGCATGGCGGCGCCGGAGCTGCTGTACAAGGAACTGGACATCAGCTTGCGCGTGTTGCGCGATTTCGTCGACGAGGAGACCGGACGCGTGCTCGTCGATTCCCGCGAGACGCATGAGCGCATGATGGCTTTCGCCACCGACTACATCGCCAACGCCGTGCCCAAGCTGGAGCACTATCTCGGAGCGCGCCCGCTGTTCGACATGTATGGCGTGGAAGAAGAGATCGAGCGCGCACTTTCGCGACGCGTGGACCTGAAATCGGGCGGCTACCTCATCATCGACCAGACCGAGGCCCTGACCACCGTCGACGTCAATACCGGCGGGTTCGTCGGCGGGCGCAACTTCGACGACACCATCTTCAAGACCAATCTGGAAGCCGCCCAGGTCATCGCGCGGCAATTGCGGTTGCGCAACCTGGGCGGGATCATCATCTGCGACTTCATCGACATGGACACGACCGAACACCGCGATGCCGTGCTGGAAGAATTCAAGAAGATGCTGGCGCACGACCACACCCGCATCAGCGTGAGCGGGTTCTCGTCGCTGGGCCTGGTGGAGATGACGCGCAAGCGCACCCGTGAAAGCCTGGCGCATGTGCTATGCGAGCCCTGCCCGACCTGCCAGGGACGCGGCGAAGTGAAGACCGCCCAGACCGTATGCTACGAGATCCTGCGCGAGATCGTGCGCGAAGCTCGCCAGTTCAACGCCCGCGAATACCGCATCCTCGGTTCGCAACAGGTCATCGACCTGTTCCTCGACGAGGAATCGCAAAGCCTCGCGATGCTTTCCGATTTCATCGGCAAGCCCGTTTCCCTGCAGGTGGAGACGCTCTATTCGCAGGAACAGTACGACGTTATCCTGTCGTAGGCGTGCAC
>JAJXTT010000154.1 GCA_021783525.1 Pseudomonadota bacterium | reverse complement strand
TGATCCGATTCACGCAGAATACGTTCGGTATCCACCACGCCGATACGAAAATCGCCGGCGGAGGCTTGTGTGATGGTTGCCAATAACATCAGACCCACACAATATAACGTCTTCATCTCAAACTCCTGGTAGGGGTCAGAACATCGAACCCATCGTAAACTGGATGTGCTGTATGTTGTCTTGCGGTTGGCTGTTCAAAGGCTTGGCCCAGCTAATTTTGAGCGGTCCGGCCGGCGAAAGCCAAGTCATGGCCAGACCCGTAGAATAGCGCATTCCTGTGGAACCCGGAAGTTGCCCGCCGGTGCCCATAATCTCGCCGCCATCCACGAAAACGCTCAATCGCACTGATTTTTCCTTTTCCATTCCGGGCATGGGAAACAATATCTCGATATTGCCAACGGCTTTCTTGTTGCCGCCCAATGGCAAATTATTGGCATCTCTGGGTCCCAGGGACATGGGGTCGTATCCACGCACCGAGCCGACGCCGCCAGCATAAAAGTACTTGAAGAACGGTAGCGGAGCGCCACCGTATCCCGCGCCAACACCGAAATCCCCATTCAGCAGCAAAGTGTAATCGCGACTGAGCGGGTAAAACACCTGGTGCTGATAGGTCAATTTGTAGTAGTGCTGGTCGGAAACCGGCACACTGACTTCGAGGCCTGCGCGCTGCATCGTGCCCTCGGTGGTGGTGATTGCATTGTCACGCGTGTCGCGCGACCAGGCTACGGTGGCCAGCAGGTTGTCGACCGTTTCGCCGAACAGGTTGATGTAGTCGATATATCGCTGCGGACTGAGCGGAGTCAACCCGATCGTGGTTTGTTCAACTGAAGTGCCCACATGGAACATCTCATCGTCCGTTATCGGCAATGCAAACCGCACTCCCGCACCATAAGTATCCGACGTGTAGGGGCTGATCGCAATCATCAATGCGTCGGTTCTGCGCTTGTAAACGTCGAAACCCCGGCTGATCCCGTCATCCGTATAGTAGGGATTGGTATAGGAGACCGAATAGACCTGATTGAACTTGCTGGTGTTCATTTGCGTGGACAGCGTACTTCCTGTCCCGAACACGTTGGTCTGGGTGACGCCGGCCATCAGCGTCACCTTTTCCAGGCTGCTGTATCCCGCACCGATCTGGAAGCTGCCCGTCGACATTTCGGTGACCTTCAGATTGACGTCCATCTGGTCGCTTGTCCCCTGAACCTGGGAGGTATCGACGTTGACTTCCGAGAAAAATCCCGTTCGGTCGAGCCTCTTCTTTGAGTTCTTGACCTTGGAAGTGGCAAACCAACTGCTTTCCATCTGTCGAAACTCGCGACGTATGACCTCATCCCTGGTCTTGTCGTTTCCGGTGATGTTGATGCGCCGGATATAGGCTCGCTGCATCGGATCGACTACAAACGTGAATGCCACCTGGTGTTTTTCCTTGTCCACTTCCGGTGACGCACTCACGTTGGCAAATGCGTAGCCCTCCTCGCCGAGGCGCTCGCTGATCTTGCGTGTGGAATCGGTGATGGCATCCCGCGACAGGACATCGCCCGGCTTGACGTTGATCATTTTGCGCATCTCTTCATGGGTGAGCACAGCCTCGGTGCCTACCACCTTGATGCCGGAAACGGTGTACTTGTCCCCCTCGGAAATGTTCAGGGTAATGAAGATATCCCTCTTGTCGGGCGAGATCGATACCTGAGTCGACTCGATATTGAAGTCCATGTAACCGGAATTCATGTAAAAGGTACGGAGACTCTCCATGTCGGCAGACAACTTCTGCTTGGAATACTGGTCGTTCTTGCTGAACCAGGTGAACCAGCCCGGCGTGGTCAATTGAATGACGCCGAGCAGCTCCTTTTCCGAATAGACATGGTTGCCCACGATATTGATTTCGCGGATCTTTGAAACCGAACCTTCGTTTACGTCGAAGCTGACCGCCACGCGGTTGCGCTCCAGGTCCTTGACCGTGGCCTTCACATCGACGGAGTATTTTCCTCTGGCGACATATTGCCGTTTCAATTCCTGTACGGATTTGTCCAGCACGGATTTATCCAGGATGCGTCCTTCCGCCAGACCCAGCATTTTCAGATTGTCACTCAATTGAGTCTTGGGAAACTCCTTCACTCCGTTGATTTCGACGCTGGCGACTGTCGGCCGTTCTTTCACGACGATGACCAGCACATTCTGGTCTTTCTTCAATTCGACATCCTTGAAGAAGCCGGTAGCGAACAGGGCGTGCAAAGAAGCCGTCGCCCGATCGTCGTTCAGCGTATCGCCGACTTTTACCGGCAGGTAGCTGAACACCGTACCCGGCTCTGTACGCTGGATACCTTCAACACGAATGTCCTTGATGACGAACGGATCAAACGACCAAGCGGATGTGGCATGCAGAAGCGGGAGCAAACCCACCCATTTTTTTAATTTCATTATTGTGTTCAACCCAAAATCAGGCGGCTGATGTCGTTATACAACGCAAAAGCCATCATGGTAACCAACAGTGCAATACCGACTTTCTGCCCCGCTTCCCACAGATTTTCCGAGACCGGACTGCCCTTGAGCAATTCGACCGAATAATACAGCAAATGCCCGCCATCCAATAAAGGGATGGGCATCAGGTTCAACACGCCCAGGCTGATGCTGATCAGCGCCAGAAAACCGATATACGCCCCCAAACCCAGCTGCGCCGACTGCCCGGCGTAATCCGCGATGGTAATCGGGCCCGAAAGATTCTTCAGCGATACTTCGCCCTGGATCATCTTGCCCATCATCTTCAGGCTGACGACTGCCGTGTCCCACGTCTTGCGCAGTGCCTCAGACAAAGCCGCCAGCGGCGGATAACGCACGTCGTTCAACATCGCTTCAAATGCGGCCTTGTCGATGTAGGCTGCGGCGCCGATACGGCCGATGGTCTTACCGCCTTCGTTGATTGTCTCCGGGATCAAACCGACTTTCATGACCGAGCCCGCGCGTTCGATCTCCATATCCAGCCTCGTGCCGGGATGGCTGCGAACCATGTTCACCCAATCTTCCCACAAGGCTATTTCCTGACCGTTTGCCCGGAGGATACGGTCGTTTACCTGTAATCCGGCACGCTGTGCGACGCCTCCGTCGACCAGCTTGCCGATGATGGGATAGACGGGTGGTTGATAAGGTTGCAGCCCGAGCTTCTGCATGAACTCGCCATCCAGGTCAGCCGCGGTCAGGGAGCTCATGTCCAGCATGCCATAGGTCTTTTCACCCCGGGCATTCTGTAACTCGAATTTTGCCGTTTTTTGCTGCAACACCCTATCCAGCAGGATCCAGCGTATCTCCTGCCAGCTCGGGGTCAATTGTCCGTCGATACTGAGGATCATCTGTTTGCTCTGCAGCCCTGCCGCCGCGGCCGGCGTGTTCGGCGGGATCTCGCCCAGCACCGGTTTGACGCCCGGCACGCCATGGATGAACAGGATGAAATACAGGGCGACGGCCAGCAGCAGGTTCGCGATGGGTCCAGCCACGACGATCGCCATGCGCTGCAGCACCGGCTTGCGGTTGAACGCGCGAGGAAGCTCGCGTTCAGGCACTACACCCTCGCGCTCGTCCAGCATCTTGACGTACCCCCCCAGCGGGATCATGGAGATCACCCATTCCGTTTCGCTGTTGCCAAAACGCTTTGTGTAAAGGGACCTGCCGAAACCGATGGAGAATTTCAGCACCTTCACGTCGCACAGGCGTGCAACGGCGTAATGTCCCAATTCATGAAACACCACCAGTATGGCAATTGCAACGGCGAATGCGACCAAGGTTGTCATTGTGCTATCCATTCCTGCGCTGCCACGCGCGCGGCTGCATCCGCGTCCAGCAAGTCCTGCAACGCTTCGACTTCGACACTGGTTATTTTACCCAGTACTGCCTCAATGAGCCGCGCGATGTCCAGGAATGAAATGCGCCGATCGAGAAAGGCCGCAACCGCCACTTCGTTTGCCGCATTCAACAGGGCAGGTGCGGTGCCGCCTGCCCGCAACGCCTGGTACGCCAATGCCAGGCAGGGGAAGCGGGCAAAATCGGGGGCGGTAAAATCCAGCCTTGCGACCTGGAACAGGTCCAGCGGTGCGACACCCGCCTCGATGCGCTCCGGATAGGCCAGGGCAAATGCGATCGGTGTGCGCATATCGGGATTGCCGAGCTGCGCCAGCACCGAACCGTCGACGTACTGCACCATTGAATGGATCACGCTCTGCGGGTGCACTACCACCTGGATGTCATCCGCAGCAGCGTTGAATAGCCAGTGGGCCTCGATCACCTCCAGCCCTTTGTTCATCATGCTGGCGGAGTCGACGGAAATCTTGCGTCCCATGCTCCAGTTCGGATGCGCGCAGGCCTGTTCCGGCGTGACGTGCTGCAAGTCCGATAGCGATGTGTTGCGGAATGGCCCGCCGGACGCGGTAAGCAATATCCTGTTCACTCCGCTCTGTTTCATGTCCCCCGCATAGCTGCGCGGCAGCGCCTGGAAGATGGCATTGTGCTCGCTGTCGATGGGCAACAGCACGGAGCCGCTGCGATGCACGGCTTCCATGAACAGATGCCCCGCAAGTACCAGGGTCTCTTTGTTGGCCAGCAAAATCTTTTTGCCCGCATGCGCCGCCGCCAGGGTGGATTGCATGCCCGCCGCGCCGACGATGGCTGCCATCACCGCATCGACTTCAGCCAGGGTAGAGACGCGCTCCAGTGCCCCCGCTCCGCACAGCACTTCGGTATCCAGTCCTGCGGCGGCGATGCGCTTGCTCAACCGTTCACTGGCGGCCTCGTCCAGCAGTACGGCATAACGCGGCTGGAAACGTTCGCATTGTTCGAACAGGAGCCCGTCCTGTTGTTGCGCGGTAAGCGCGATGACCCGGTATTTGTCCGGATGGCGCGAGACCACGTCCAGCGTACTCTTGCCGATGCTGCCGGTTGAGCCGAGTACCGCAAGTCGGGTAAGCTTGGTCATTCCAGCCTTTGCAGAATGAGCGCGATACCGGCGAATGGCAATGTGGAAGTCAGTGCGTCGATGCGGTCCAGCAGGCCGCCGTGCCCGGGCAGCAACGCGCCGCTGTCCTTGACCCC
>JAJXTT010000153.1 GCA_021783525.1 Pseudomonadota bacterium | reverse complement strand
ATGACCGACGAAGAGTGGGATGACGTGCTGGCAACCAACCTCAAATCCGTATTTCGCCTGAGCCGTGCCGTATTGCGCGCCATGATGAAAGCCAGGGGTGGGCGCATCATCAGTATTTCCTCGGTAGTGGGCAGCATGGGCAACCCTGGCCAAGCCAACTACGCGGCCTCCAAGGCCGGCATGGTCGGCTTTACCAAATCCCTGGCGCAGGAGATCGGCAGCCGCAACATCACCGTGAACTGCGTCGCGCCGGGTTTCATCGATACCGACATGACGCATGCGTTGGGCGAGGATCAACGGGCAAAACTGGTTGAGCATGTGCCGCTGAAGCGCCTCGGTCAGCCTGCAGATATCGCAGCTGCCGTCGCATTCCTGGCCAGTCCGGGCGCAGCTTATATTACGGGCGTGACCTTGCACGTGAACGGCGGGATGTACATGGAGTAATGTGGTGTTTTGGAATTTGGCGCAAGTTTGGTAGAATACGTGCGCTTTTTGAACTTTAATCAGAGTAGGAGAATCAGGGATGTCTAACGAACAACGCGTCAAGAAAATCGTAGCTGAGCAACTGGGTGTGAACGAGTCCGAAGTCAAGAACGAGTCTTCTTTTGTGAACGACTTGGGTGCCGACTCTCTGGATACCGTGGAACTGGTTATGGCCTTGGAAGAAGAATTCGGCGTTGAAATCCCTGACGAAGATGCAGAGAAGATCACCACCGTGCAACAAGCGCTTGATTACGTCAACGCACACTCCAAGTAATCACGTCTTACTTAATCTAATCGTTTCTTTCCGCAGCGGAGTCCAGTTTGGCTAGGCGCAGAGTTGTAGTGACCGGATTGGGCGCGATCACGCCCGTCGGTATGGGGGTTGCCGAAACATGGCAAAACATCGTGGCTGGCAAATCCGGTATCGGGCGTATCACCCGCTTCGATCCTAGCCCGTTCGCCTGCCAGGTGGCGGGTGAGGTCAAGGGTTTCGATGTGACCCAATACCTGCCCGCCAAGGATGCCCGGCGCATGGATCGCTTCGTTCATTTCGGCCTCGTGGCCGGAATGGAGGCTTTCAAGGACTCCGGCCTGACGGTAACGGAACAAAACGCCGAGCGTATCGGCGTTTGCATCAGTTCCGGTATCGGCGGCCTGCCGATGATCGAAGAGACGCACAGCGATTTCCTGGCAGGCGGACCGCGCAAGATTTCGCCGTTTTTCATTCCCGGCACTATCATCAACATGATCTCCGGAAACCTGTCCATCATCTACGGGTTGAAGGGACCGAACTTCTCCGTGGTGACCGCCTGTACCACCGGTACGCACAGCATCGGCGAGTCGTCACGCATCATCGAGTACGGCGATGCTGACGTCATGATCGCAGGCGGTTCGGAATCGACCATCTCGCCTCTGGCGGTCGGAGGGTTCTCTTCCGCCAAAGCACTGTCCACCCGCAACGATGACCCGGCAACCTCCAGCCGCCCTTGGGACAAGGATCGCGATGGCTTCGTGATGGGCGAGGGCTCAGGCGTACTGGTACTGGAAGAGTACGAACATGCCAAGGCGCGTGGCGCCAGGATCTACGCGGAGATCACAGGCTACGGCATGAGCGCCGATGCCTATCACATGACGGCACCGAGCACCGATGGACCAAAACGCAGCATGATCAATGCCTTGCGCAATGCAGCTTTGAATCCTGATCAGGTGCAATATGTCAACGCGCACGGCACTTCGACCCCGCTGGGCGACAAGAACGAAACCGAAGCGATCAAACTGGCTTTCGGCGACCACGCCAAAAAACTGGTAGTGAGTTCCACCAAATCGATGACCGGACACTTGCTGGGCGGTGCGGGCGGCATCGAGTCCCTGTTCTGTGTGCTGGCGATCCATCATCAGATCGCTCCCCCCACGATCAATCTCTTCGAACAGGATCCGGAGTGCGATCTGGACTATTGCGCCAATACGGCACGCCAGATGAAGATCGATGTGGCAGTGAACAACAATTTCGGCTTCGGCGGAACCAACGGCTCCTTGGTATTCCGCAAGGTCTGATCTCGCGCCGTGATGCTGATCAACGGCACCCCAGGCAATTCAATCAATGCAGAAGATCGCGGTTTGTCTTACGGCGACGGGGTGTTCCGCACCCTGCGCATGCAAGGCGGGCGTCCCGTCTGCTGGGAACGCCAGTACGCCAAACTGCAACAAGACTGCAGCGCGCTGAAGATTTCCTGCCCTTCCGCGCTGGTGCTTTTCAGCGAACTGCAACAGTTGGGAAAAACCCATAGCGAAGGCGTTGCCAAGATCACCATCACGCGCGGCGTTTCAAGCAGGGGCTACGCGCCTTCAGCCCAATCCGATGCGACTCGTATAGTCAGTGTCACGCCCATACCAGCCTATCCTGCGGACTATGCCAGACAAGGCGTGCGCCTCCATGTCTGCAAGCTGCGTTTGGGACATCAGCCATTGCTGGCCGGCATCAAACACCTCAATCGCCTGGAAAACGTGCTCGCCGCAAGCGAATGGCAGGGGCAGGATGTGCAGGAAGGCCTGCTGAACGACATCTCCGGCAATGTCATTGGTGGAACGCGAAGCAACCTGTTCATGCTGCGCAGCAAAATTCTGTATACACCGAACCTCTCGCGATGCGGTGTGGCGGGTGTACAAAGAACCCGCGTGATGGATTGGGCCAAGCAGCATGGCGTGACCTGCAATGTGGCGGATATCCGCATGGAAGAGCTGATGCTTGCAGATGAGATATTTCTGGTGAATAGTGTGTTCGGCCTGTGGCCGGTCTGCGAACTTGCCGCATACCGGCGTACACAGCATCAAAGTGCCTGGAAGATACGGGAATGGTTGAATGATGAGCGTCATTAAGGAACTGCTGTTGTGGCTGTTGTTCATACTGGTCATCGTGGGAGGGCTGTTTACCTACTATGCGCGCACCCCGATCCCGCTGGAACACACCCCTTTTGAGTTTTCCCTGAAACAGGGGAGCAGCCTCAAGAGCACCGCACACCAGATTCAGCAAGCCGGCGGACTAAATAACGAATGGCTGTTCGTCTTGCTGGCCAGAGGCCTGCGCAAGGCAAATCAAATCAAGCCCGGAAATTATCAGCTGGAACATGAAGTCACTCCGCTTCAGCTGTTGAACATGATCAGCAAAGGCCAGTTCGAACACAGTTCGCTGACCATCATAGAAGGCACGACTTTCAAGGAGTTGCGCGTCACATTGAACGCTGAATCCACGCTGCGTCACGACAGTTCCACGCTGACTGAGGCGGAAATACTCAAGCGGATCGGTGCAACGGAAACGGCTGCCGAGGGACTGTTCTTCCCCGACACCTACAATTATTCCACCGGCAGCAGCGACCTGATCGTGTTGAAACGCGCGTATCAACTGATGCAACGCAACCTCGAGGACAATTGGAAAAAACGCGACAGCGACCTGCCTTTCAATACCCCTTATGAGGCTTTGATTTTGGCATCCATCGTGGAAAAGGAGACGGGCCAGCCCGGTGACCGCCCCATGATCGCTTCGGTCTTCATCAACCGCCTGAAGAAAAATATGCGTTTGCAGACCGACCCGACGGTCATTTATGGAATGGGCGACAAGTTCGACGGCAATCTGCGCAAACGCGACCTGACGCGTGACACGCCGTACAATACCTATACCCGTAACGGATTGACTCCCACTCCGATCGCCTTGCCCGGATTGGCCGCCTTGCAGGCTACGCTGCACCCGGCGCCGAGCCATGCCTTGTATTTTGTAGCGCGCGGCGACGGCAGTTCGCAATTTTCCAGTACGCTGATCGAACACAATAACGCTGTCAACCAATACCAGATCAAACCATTTAAGCAAAAAAAATGAGGGCAGCTAAATTCATCACTTTTGAAGGCGTGGACGGGGCAGGGAAGAGTACCCATCTGGAATGGTTCGCCAACGCACTGCGCCAGCGCGGCATCGACTTGCTGGTGACGCGCGAGCCGGGCGGCACCCCGCTGGGCGAACGCTTGCGCGAAATATTGTTGAACCAGCCCATGCACGCCGAAACCGAAGCGCTGCTGATGTTTGCCGCACGCCGCGAGCATGTGGAGCAGGTCATCCGCCCTGCGCTGCAAAACGGCACCTGGGTCATCTCCGACCGGTTCAGCGACGCCAGCTTTGCATACCAAGGCGGGGGAAGGGGCGTACCGCTGGCCAAACTGGAGCAACTGGAACAATGGGTACACGCAGACTTGCAGCCCGACCTGACTTTGCTGTTCGATATTCCCATTGAAGTCGCACGCCAGCGCTTGTCCAATAACCTGAGTCTGGACCGTTTTGAGCAGGAACGCGGTGAATTCTTCGAGCAGGTACGCCAGGCGTATTTGGCCAGAGTAGCCAGGACACCGGACCGTTTCGCCGTGATCCGCGCTGAAAGAACCATACCCGAAGTTCATCAGGAACTGGCGAAGATCATCGCAACGTTTTGAAATGAAACCACTCTACCCATGGCAATCTGAATCGTGGCAATCCCTGCAAGGACTGCGGGTTCGGTTGCCGCATGCGTTGTTGCTCAAGGGGGCGCAAGGTATAGGCAAGCTGGATCTGGCGCTGAATTTTGCCCAGTCGCTGCTATGCGAAATGCCGAATGACGACGGTACAGCTTGCCAGGAATGCAGCTCATGCCACTGGTTCGAGCAGGAAAGTCACCCGGATTTTCGTCTGATCCAACCGGATGCTTTGGCTGCAGCCGAGGACGGGGAAGAAAAATCCGGTACAAAAAAGCCTTCGCGCGAGATATCGGTGGACCAGATACGCGATCTGTCCAGCTTTGCCAATCTGTCTGCGCACTGTGGCGGATATCGCGTCATCGTCATTCATCCTGCCGAAGCCCTGAACAACAATGCGGCCAATTCTCTTCTGAAGACTCTGGAAGAACCAAGCGATAAGCTGCTGTTTTTGTTGGTTACGCATAAGCCGCAACAACTGCTGCCTACCGTACTGAGTCGTTGCCTGAGTTTTGCCGTCCATACTCCGACGCGAGAGGCCGGGGCTGCCTGGCTTGCGCAGCAAGGCGTCGCAAACCCCGAGCAGGCTCTGGCTCAAACCGGATTCGCCCCCCTGCA
>JAJXTT010000152.1 GCA_021783525.1 Pseudomonadota bacterium | reverse complement strand
GCCCGATAGCAAGCGCCAGGGGCAGCAGGGTGAGAATGGCCGCCAGCGTGGTCATGGCGATAGGACGCATGCGGTTCTTCCCCGCTTCGATCAACGCCTCTGTCCGCACCATACCGACGGGCAGGCTCTGCAATTCGGAGAAGTAGAAGATGGCCACCTCGGTAACGATGCCGACAATCATGGTCATGCCCATCATGGCCGAGATGTTGAGTTCAATGCCTGTGGACCACAGACCAATGAACACCGCGGAAATGGACAGTAGCGGAATGGCCATAATCGAGAGTGCGATCTGGAAGCGCTCGTAGAGGAACAGCAGCAACAGGAAAACCAAAGCCACTGCGGCGGCAAATACGGCGATCAGTCCCTTGAAGGCGATCTGCTGCTGCTGATAAAGACCGCCGAGTTCGTAATAGACCCCGTGTGGCAGCATGCCCGGGGCATCCATTACCCGCTTTACGTCAGCAATGGTTGACCCCATGTCACGTCCGCTGATGCGTGCCGTCACCGCGACCATACGTTTGAAATTCTCTCGGCCGATTTGCGGTTGCCCGGAAATCGTGGAGATTCGCGCCACGCGTTTGAGCGGGAAAAGATGTCCGTCCGGCGCACGCAGGAGAAGCTGACCCAAATCGCTCTCGGTCGATCGCAACTGGGCCGGAATCCAGACGCGTACGCCGACCATTTTGACGCCTTCGCGAATCTGGGTCGTCACCTGTCCCGCCATGGCATCTTGCACCATGCGCGTCACAGCCTCAGGATCGACGCCTTCCAGAGAAGCCTTGACGCGGTTGACCTGAATGTCGAGGGCGTCGCCGGCAGGGTTGATCCCGTCACGTATTTCAACCACGCCCTTGATTCTGGCGATGGAAGCAGCGGTTTTCTCCGCCAGGGATTTGAGCACGGTCGTATCGTCCGAGAATATCTTGATCTGGATTGGTTGCGGCACGGCGGTCAAGTCGCCGATCACGTCTTCCATCAACTGCGCCATCTCGATATTGAGGCCGGGAACCTGCTGTTCGACCTGGGTGCGGATCTGATCCATCACATCGTCGATCGGGGCGCGCGGTTCGGGCTTGAGACGAATGAAGAAATCGCCTTCATTGGCTTCGGTCAGGCCACCACCCAGTTGCGTGCCAGTACGGCGGGAATACGTGTCCACATTGGGATTGGTGCGGATGATGGTTTCCACCTGTCGCAGCAGGCGATCCGTTTCGGCCAGCGAGGTGCCGGGCTCGGAACGGTAATCCAAGATAAAGCCGCCCTCGTCCATGGAGGGCATGAAACCGGAGCCAACCTGGTGAAAGGCGACCCACCCCAGTGCCACCAACGGCACGATCCCGACCAGTATCAGCATCGGCCGCGTCAGGATGCGGCGCATGATGACGTCGTATTTCTCGTGCATCCACTCGGTCAGGCGGCCACCTTCCTTTTGTTTGGCGTCCTTGTCGTTCAGCAGATGGTCGGCCAGAATGGGCACCGCCAGCCAGGTGACCATATACGAAATGATCAGCCCAGCCGCCATGGTGAGCGACAGCGCCTTGAAGAACGCTCCGGTCACACCGTCCAGAAATGCGAGTGGGATGAAGATGATTACCGTGGAAGCGGACGAGCCGGTCAAAGGACGTAGAAATTCCCGCGCGGCATCGAGTACCCGGCCGTGGTGATCGTCAGGTGCGCCACGCAGGCGCCGCACGATATGCTCGATCATGACGATGGCATCATCGATGATGAGTCCCACCGCAGCAGCCATGCCGCCCAAGGTCATGATGTTGAAGCTCATGTGCAGGGCCGTCAGCAACACCACTGTGGCGGCGAGTACGGCGGGTACAACGATGATGGCGATGAGCGTGATCTTGAGGTTGCGCAGGAAAGCCAGCAAAACCAGCGCGGCCAGTCCTATGCCGATCAGAATGGCATCGCGCACGCTTGCGGCGGAGGCAATGACCAACTGGCTTTGATCGTACCAATTGGCAATCTTCACGTTCTTCGGTAACTGGGTGCGGTAGGCGTCGAGTTTGGCCTTGATGCTGCGGGCTATTTGCACGCTGTTGCTGCCAGGCTGCTGATAAACCTGCAGCAAAACCGCGTCATGGCCGTCGGCATTCACGCGTATCCACTGTGGCACCGTGCTGCGCACCACGCCCGCCACATCCTCCAGGCGCACCAGGCCATTTGTGCCGGTCTTGAGTACGGTCTGACGGATGTCGGCCAGGCTTTTCAGGCGCGTGTCGGCGACACCCAGATAAAGTTTGTAATGATCCTCCAGCCGGCCTACCGCGGTGACCACGTTGGCCGCGGCCAATGCGCGCGACACGTCACTCATGGCCAGGCCGTATGCCTGCAGGCGCGCGGGATCGACGATGACGTGATATTCCTCAAGCGCGCCGCCTACGACCTGGATCCGCGCCACCCCCTCCACCCCTGAAAGCAGGGGACGCAGTTGATACTGGGCCAGATCGTGAAGTGTCGTCAGAGGCTGGACGTCCGATGTGATGCTGTAGGCGAGAATGGGAAACACCGTCGGATCCATCCGTTTGGTGGCGATTTGCGTACCGGCCGGCAATTGCGGAAGAAGCTGCGCCGCCGCCTGGCTGACCTGGGAAGCGGCCAGCGCCATGTCCGTTCCCCAGGCAAAATTAACCGATATCTCGGCAGATCCCCGGCTGGTCGTGGAGCGTACGTTCTGAACGCCCGGCACACGCCGGATCGCCTCTTCCGCCGGCATGGTGACCTCTACCTCCATCTGTTCCGCCGGACGGTCGCCGGCGTCCAGAGAAACCAGCACGCGGGGGAAATCGACGTTGGGAAAAAGTGTCACCGGCAGCTTGAAGGCGGCGACCAGCCCCGCTGCCGCCAGCATGAACAGGAAAAAAAGTATGGATCGCCGATGCGCCTGCATCCAGGCAGAAAAATTCATCGTGCTTGCTCCCGCACGACCATGCCATCCTTCAACTCATAGTTACCGAGCACCACCACTTTGAGGTGGGCATCCAGATTTCCCGACACCGCAACAATGCCGCCGCTTTCCACGCCGACCGTTACGTCGACACGTTTGGCGTGACCATCACTAACCTGGTACAGATAGGCGCCCCGCCCATCCTGCAACACCGCAGAGCGTGACACGACCCAGTTTTCCTGGCCGCCGAGGTCTATAAACCCGCGTACCTGCATGCCCGGCAGCAGTCCCTTGGTTGAGCCCGCAAGCCGCGCCGCCACGTCCACTAGACGCGTCTGGGGATTGATTGCGCCGAAGACCTGTGACACCGTGGCATTAACCGTTTCGCCACTACTGAATACCGAGGCGAGCCTTATCGGCATTCCTACCCGTACTCGGCCCGCATCTTCGGGCTCGACACCCAGGAGTGCACGCAGTGCGCCCGATCTTGCCAGTTGCATTACAGTTGTCCCGGGCTGGATTCGATCTCCTTGCTGTACGCTGATAGCCGCGACCAACGCATCGAAGGGCGCTTTCACGGTCTGATTGGCGAGTCCGGCACCCAGTTTCTGCTGGGCCGCCAAGGCAGACTGCGCATCCTGTAAAGCCTTGCGGGCCGCGGCAACCTGGGAGTGGGTAGCCAGTTGCTGGGCTGCCAGATCCTCCATGCGCTTGAGTTCGCCCTGTGCGAAAGTCTCCGCCGATTCGGCCTGACGATAAGCCGCTGTCGCAGTAGCCTCGGTGGACAGTTCCAGCAGCGGTTCGCCACGCCTCACGACTTGCCCCGGCGCGACCAACAGACGGGAAACCTGCACCGGACGTGGAAAACTCACATTCTCCGCCGCACCGGTCGCGGGCATCACCGTTCCATAGACGGTGAGGGTTTCGGACACCGTTTGCTTGCGCAACGCCTCAGTTTTGACCAGCACGCTCGGTTCATCTGTAGCAATCGCAGCCGATGTCGCCAGGGGCAGATTCATCGCGACGGCCAGCATCATCGCCAAAAATTTTTCTTTCATGGTGTGCCCTTACTTGTTCCGGACGGGAAGTTCGCCGCCAATTAACGTCAACAGTGCTACGCGCTGTTCCAGCAGAGTCTGCTTAAGCGTTATTGCCTCTGCCTGTTTGGCCAGCCGGGCAGTGCGCAGATTGGTATAAGCCAGCATGTCGATGTTTCCCGCATCGAAAGCGGTCTGAGCATTGTCTGCCGCGTGGGAAAGCACATCCACGCCGTACTCGACATTTTGCAGCTGCTTCACAAGCAGTTTCTGGTCTTCCAGAATGCGGGCGATATCGGCGGCAGCACTGTTGATCCGCATTTGGTACTCGTCATGAAGGCGCTGGCGCGTGGCCTGCTCAATGGCGATGGCGCCCCGGTTGCGATTGAAGATGGGCAAGCTGAGCGTAATGCCGAAACCCTGGGTATAAAGGCCGGAAGTGTCCCGTGCGCGGGTCAGGCCGACGTTGAGTGCGGGAAACTGCGCCAGTACCGCCTGCCGGAACCGTTGCTCCTGGCTTTCGTAACCCGCCTGGAGGGCGAGCAGATCAGGGCGCCGCTCACCGATTTTCTCAATGTCCGAATTTATCCTGGCTTCATCAAGGGATGGCAACTGAGCATCGCCGACGAGGTGCAGGTGTACGTTCGGAGCGAGACCAAGTAGCGCATTCAGGTCGTGTAAATTGCTGTTTATCTGGCGCGAAAGATCGTTGATGCTGGTATCAAGTGTTTGCAGCATGGCAAGATCGGCATTGGTCGCATCCAGCGTGATGTTGCCTTGGGTCAACGCTGTTTGCGTGCGTTGGTAGCGGGAAAATACTAGGGCTCGTTCATTTTGCAGCACAGCAAACAGCTTCTGCTGGCCAAGACTGCGTGCGAACAACAAGCGTGCCTGGCCAACCACCTGCCATTCCTGCCACAGCAGATTGAGATCGGTCTGCCGTTTTGCTGCTTCGGCCGCGTTCTTGACCGCGGAGCGTGTGAGTAGCGCATTCACATCGTAGTTCAGCCCCAGGAGGAAGGCGCTGGTATTGCCGGATGTCCCATTTGTCGGGAAGTCCTTGCTGAAACTCATTTGCGGATCGGGTAAAAGACCTGCGGCAAAGGCCTGGGCGCGGGCGACGCCAGCCTCGTCCCGGGCCACCTTGAGCTGCGGATTGTTGGCCACGGCCAGCA
>JAJXTT010000151.1 GCA_021783525.1 Pseudomonadota bacterium | reverse complement strand
GCACTGTGGAAGCGGATACTAGATACGGGGTCCTGGGCGGGAGAGATATGGGACAAGCGCAGGAACGGCGAGATCTACCCCAAATGGATGACCATCACCGCCGTGAAGAACCAGCGCGGCGAGACCACGCAATATGTCGCCATCTTCAGCGATATTTCCGAACGCAAGCGCGCGGAGGAGGAGATACGCAACCTGGCGTTCTACGATGCGCTGACGCAACTGGCAAACCGCCGCCTGTTCATCGAACGCTTCCAGACCGCCCTGGCAGCGTCGGCACGTTATGGCGGGCACGGGGCGATCCTGTTCGTCGACCTGGACCGCTTCAAGCAGCTGAACGATACGCTGGGACACGACTACGGCGACCTCCTGCTGATCGAGGTGGCGACGCGCATCAAGTCGTGCGTACGGGAAGTCGATACGGTGGCCCGTTTCGGCGGGGACGAATTCGTCGTGCTGCTGGAGAACATCGGGGGAGACGGCCCGGACGCGTCCCACAAGGCGGGAGGCGTGGCAGAGAAGATACGCGAGGCGCTGTCCCAACCCTACGACCTGAAAGGGCAGGAATGCCATAGCTCGCCCAGCATCGGCATCAGCCTGTATCACGGCAACGGGGAATCGATGGACACCCTGATCAGGCAGGCCGATGCGGCGATGTATCAGGCCAAGGAGGCGGGGCGGAACAATGTGCGTTTTTACGACGCGCAGATGCAGCAGAACTGGGAGTCGGCCCGAGGGGGGCAGCCCTTGGCGGTTCCCGATTAGTCCCTGACGTCATATACATACATGCGAAAGGCGGCGTTTCCGCCTTATAATGCCCGAAAATAACAGAATGGTCGGGCATGAAAAAAAGAACGGACGCTCTCAAAGTGCTGGTGGTGGAGGACAGCAAGGTCACGCTTAAGGTCCTGTGCAATTTCCTCGAACGGATGGATATCAGGCATCCGCTGACTGCCGAGACCGGTGCCGCCGCCATCGAACTCTATCGCAAGGAACGTCCCGATATCATCCTGCTGGATGCGCAACTGCCCGACATCGACGGGTTCGACATCGCCAAGGAAATCCGCGCGACCGAGCGGAAGGACGACTGGACCGCGATCATCTTCCTGACCAGCATGACCAAGGATGCGGATCTCGCACGCGGCATCGAGGTGGGCGGCGATGACTACCTGATGAAGCCGGTCAGCGAGGTGGTCCTGCATTCCAAGATACGCGCCATGCGCAGGTTGATCGATATGCAGCGTTCGCTGGTCGATGTCACCCACCAGCTGAATGCCGCCAACAGGGAATTGCAGCGCCTTTCCACCACCGACGGTCTGACCGGAATTCCGAACCGCCGCATGTTCGACGAGTTGTCCATACGCGAATGGCGCCGCTGCGAGCGCATGAAGAAGCCGATCGCTCTGGTGATGCTGGACGTCGACAACTTCAAACTGTTCAACGATGAATACGGGCATCAGGCCGGAGACGAATGCCTGCGCGCCGTGGCCGGCCAGGTGGCGCGCGCCGCGCCGCGTGCGGCAGACCTGGCGGCACGCTATGGCGGCGAGGAGTTTGCCCTGGTGCTGGGCGAGACGGACGCCGATGGCGCGCGCTGGGTGGCGGAGAACGTGCGACAGCACGTGAACGAACTCCATATTTCACATGCCACACCCAAACGCCATGTCACCCTCAGTTGCGGCGTGGCTTCGGTTCTGCCGGCAAGCGGCCTCTCGTTTGAAACGTTGCTGCGTTCCGCAGACCGGGCGCTGTATCAGGCCAAGGCCGACGGGCGCGACCGGGTGGTGGTGAATCAATACGGACAGGTCTGACCGCTAGCGCGTGTAGTCGGCCCAGTTGTTGGGTGTTTCGTACAGGCGCACGCGCTCCAGCCGCAGATGGTTGCCGTAGGTGTCGCGGTAGGCATTCGACAGCAGGTCAAAAGCCACCCTGGCCAGGTTCTCGGCCGTCGGTATCACGTCCAGCACCACGGTCTTGTGGCCGGGCAGCGTGTTCAGGAAGTCCAGCACCGTCTTGTCCCCGCGGTACACCAGAAAGGCGTGGTCCCACGCGTCCACGACCTGCTCCTTGGCGATGCGCTTCACATCCGAGAAATCCATCACCATGCCCTGTTCCGAGACACCTTCGACGGTGATGACATCGCCTGCCAGCGTGATGTCCAGGGTGTAGCGATGGCCGTGCAAGTGTTTGCACTGGCTGCTGTGGTTGGGGATGCGGTGTCCGGCATCGAATTCCAGGCGGCGGGTGATCTGCATGATAGGCTGCTTGATTGTATGAGGCGCGGATTATAGCTTGAAGGCGCGCACTGCATTCCTGAAAGCGGCCAGCCCATCCTTTTCCGCTTCCCCGCCATAGCGCAGCGACGCGTAGCGTGCGGCGATGTTGTACATGTCTTCCGCCAGGTCGGGCCGTGCAACGGCGATGCGGTCCGCATAATCCATCGCGCCTTCATGCGGTGCGCGCGGCAAGCCTGCTTTCTCCAGTTTGCGGCAGGCCTTCAGCCATGCGGCCTGTACCGCATCTGCCTGGCGCACCGAGAGGCGGCGCAGCATGAAGAGCATGTAGATGCCCACCAGCAGGGCGACGCCGGACAACATGTTGACCGCCAGCTTCTTCCAGGTGATGTCTTCCATGCCCAGGCGCGTCAGGAAGGCGAACTGGCGTTCCGTGTTGTAGCCCAGGACCCACTGGTTCCACTGGTTCGTCAGTGCGTCGAGATTGAAGCGCAGCTTGAGCAGGAGCGGCGACTGGGTGCGTGCGAGGAAAGGCAGGGCGGCGTTGCCCGGCAGGGCGGCGTTCAGGCCGCTTTGTATCCTTGCCGGGGCAATCGCCGCGGTCGGGTCGATGCGCACCCAGCCGCGGTCCCGCAACCAGACTTCCGCCCAGGCATGCGCATCGTATTGCCTCAGCACGTAATAACCGCCCAGGTCGTTATATTCGCCGCCCTGGTATCCGGTCACGACACGTGCCGGCAAGCCCGCCGCACGCATCAGGAAAACGAAGCTGCCGGCATAGTGTTCGCAGAATCCCTTCCTGGTGGTGAAGATGAAATCGTCCACACTGTTGGTGCCGAGCAGCGGCGGTTCCAGCGTGTACTCGAAACCGTTCCGGTTGAAATAGTCGAGCGCGGTGCGCACCAGTGCCATATCGCTGTCCCCGCGTGCGCGCCATTCCGCCGCAAGTTTTCTTGCCTGCGGGTTGTACCCTTGCGGCAAGGCGAGCGCGCGCTGGAGTTGTTGCGGCGGTTCGCCGGGGTTGGCGCGATAGGAAAGCAGCGACGTGGCGCTATAGCGTGTGCGCGCATTCACCGGCGTTCTGCTGAGCACCTGGAAGTCCGGTGCGAGGTCGGCCGGGATGGAAATCTTCGTCGGCATGTCGAGCACGAACAGCCAGGGTTTGTTGTGCGCTTCCAGCGTCACGGTGTAATCGACCGGCGTGGTCGCATCGGCAAGCGCAGGGCGTTGCAGCGTCGCATTGCGCCCGCGCTTCCAGCTTGTGCCGTCGAAGTCCCACAGCACCGGTCCGCGCCAGTACATCTGGTCGGGAGACGGCGCCTTGCCGCTGAAAACCACGCGGAACGCCACCGCATCGGACAGGGAAAGCCTGCTCAAGCTGCCCGGCGCCATCGAGTCGGACAGGCCGCTGCTGGCATAGGCATCCTGCGGCATTCCCCATAGCGGCCCCTGCACGCGCGGGAACAGCACGAATATGACGAGCGACAGCGGGATCGCCTGCAGCAGCAGTATCCCGGCGATGCGCAGGCGCGGCCTGAAGGCAAGATCGCCCGTCTGCATGTGCACCCAGGTCGCCATGATGACCAGCAAGGTGATCAGCATGAACAGCGCGGTGGGAATGCTCTGCGAATAGAAGAAGTTGGTGATGATGACGAAGCAGGACAGATAGATCAGCACCGTGACATCGCGCACTGCGCGTATCTCGAGCAGCTTGAGCGTCGCGAGCAGGATGAGCAGCGTGACGCCGACTTCGCGCCCGAACAGTGTATGGAAGGTGGCGGCGATGGCAAGCACGCAGGCAAAGGTGACGACGAGCAGAAGCCAGCGCGCCGGCAGGGGGTTGCCGGTCCAGGTAAGGTAGGCGCGCCAGGCCAGCAAGGCCGAACAGACCGCGCTGACCCACAGCGGCAGATGCTCCGCATGGGGTGCGCTGACCAGCAGGATGCAGGCGATGAGTCCGTAGATGAGGGGGGCGGTGAGCTTCACGTTTCACCCAGTCCGTACAGTGCCAGCCTGCGCAGGCATTCGGCGCGATGTGCCGCGCCATGTTGCGGGAGCAGTTGCCTTGGCGCAGCGTCCGCGCCTTGCGGCAGGCGCAGGCCGTACATCAGGCCCAACGCCTCGGCATCCAGCACCCAGCGCGTGAGCAATTCCAGTTTCGCTTCGGGCCCGATGTCCGGCAGCAGCGACCAATCCAGCCATAGCTCCTGCCCCTGAAAAGCGGAGAACTGTTTTACCTGCAGGCCCTGTTCGCGCGCCAGTGCCTTCCATGCGATGCGCGGCATGGCGTCGCCCGCCGCATAGTTGCGCAAGCCGGAGAAATCCTCGTCGCCGGCCGCGGTCACCTTGCCGATCCCGTCCTGCACGGATGCGGCAGGCAACGGCAGCGGGGCGGCCGGCTTGGGATAGACCAGGCAGCGCACGTCGAAATGGATGTATGTCCACGCATGGAACAGCCCGAGCGGATAACGGGTGTACAGCGTCAGCCGTCCGCTATCCAGCCAGCCGCGGCGCGGCGCGGGGATGGCGAGCTCCACCTGGGTCGAACGCTGTGCGGGAAGGTCGAATACGGTGTGGTGCCCGTCGTCATCGCGCAGATGAAGATGGTGGCGATCCAGCCGGCCGGGGTTGTTGAAATGGAACACGAACTTCGCCAGTTCCCCGGCAAACACCGATTCGACGTAGCCTGCGTGTATCTCCAGCTGCGCCATGTTGCGGAAGGCGTGCAACATGGACATGCCGGCAGTCGTGGCGAGCAGGAAGGTGAGGATGTAACCCAGGCTCAGGTTGTAGTTGATGTCGCCCAGCAGCATCATCACCAGCACAAAGGCAAAGCCGAATCCCTGGCTGGAAGGAACGATGTAGATGCGGCGCTGGTTCAGTACCAGCGTGCC
>JAJXTT010000150.1 GCA_021783525.1 Pseudomonadota bacterium | reverse complement strand
AAAGCCGCCTTGTCGCGCAGGCTGCGCAGCGGCGGTATCAGGTGGCAGTTGGCATCGAAGAAGCCGATATCCATTTCCGTCAGGTGCACGTGGTTCATGGATACATCGCAAGTCACCGCCAGTCCTTGGGCCTTGGCGATCCGGACCATCTCCACGCCCTCGGCGCTGGAGATGCGGCAGACATGCAGCTTGACGCCCGTCTCCCGCGCCAATTGCAGCATGGTTGAAAGCGCAATCGTCTCCGCCACCACCGGGATGGCGGGCAAGCCGAAGCGCGTGGCCACTTCGCCGTCGTGCGCCACGCCGTCTTTGGCGAGGAAAGCATCCTGCGGACGCAGCCATACGCGGTATCCGAAGGTGGCAGCATATTGCATGGCGCGCATCAGCACGCGCGTATCGTTGAGCAGCGCATCGGCCTGGCTGAATGCCTTGCATCCGGCTTCCGTCAGCTCGATCATTTCGGTCAGCTCTTCGCCTTTCAAACCGTATGTCAGGGCGCCGACCGGGAACACCCTCGCCTGGTTCAGCGAGCGGGCGCGGTGCTTGAGCATCTCCACCAGCCCCGGCTCGTCCAGCGGCGGGTCGGTATCGGGCGGGCACGACAGCGACGTCACGCCGCCCGCCATCGCCGCGTCCATCTCCGACTCCAGCGTGGCCTTGTATTCGTAGCCAGGTTCACGCAGGCGCGCCGCGACATCGACCAGGCCGGGCATCACGATCAGGCCGGCGGCATCGATCACCTGCTCCGCCACGAATCCGGCCGGGGCCTTGCCTATGGCGGCGACATGCTTTTCCGAGATGAACACGTCCAGCTGCGCATCGATCTTGTTCTTCGGGTCGACCAGGCGGCCGTTCTTGATATGGATGTTCATTTCGCCCCCGCCAGAGTACTCATGACCGCCATGCGCACCGCGATCCCGAACGTGACCTGCGGCAGGATGACCGACTGTGCGCCGTCCGCCACGCTGGAATCGATCTCCACGCCGCGATTCATGGGTCCCGGATGCATCACGATGGCGTCGCTCCTCGCCTCCGCCAGCCGTTCCTGGGTCAGTCCGTAATATTTGAAATACTCCTGCGCCGAGGGCAGCAACGCGCCCTGCATGCGTTCGTTCTGCAGGCGCAGCATCATCACCACGTCGACATCCTTCAGTCCTTGTTTCATGTCGTGATAGACCTGCACGCCGAGCTTTTCGACGTGCGTAGGCAGCAGGGTCTTGGGCGCTACCACGCGCACTTCAGGTACGCCCAGGGTGGTCAGGGCATGGATCTGCGAACGCGCCACACGCGAATGCAGGACGTCGCCGACAATGGCGACACGCAGGTTATGGAATTCCTTCTTGTAATGGCGGATCGTGAACATGTCGAGCAGCGCCTGAGTGGGGTGAGCGTGGCGCCCGTCGCCGGCGTTGATGACGTGGATCTCCGGCGCGACATGCTGGGCGATGAGGTGCACCGCTCCGCTGGATGAGTGCCGCACCACGAACATGTCGGCATGCATCGCGCACAGGTTGTCCACGGTGTCCAGCAGGGTCTCCCCCTTGCTGGTGCTGGACGAACCGATATTGAGATTCACGACGTCGGCAGACAGGCGCTTGGCGGCGATCTCGAAGGTGGTGCGGGTGCGCGTGCTGTTCTCGAAGAAGATGTTGAACACCGACTTGCCGTGCAGCAGCGGGACCTTCTTGATCTCCCGGCCTTCGGCGACATTCACGAAGTCGGTCGCCCGGTCCAGGAGGTAGCGGAGAATGCTCGCCGGCAGGCCGTCGGTGGTCAGCAGGTGCTGCAATTCGCCGTTTTTATTTAATTGGGGATTTTTCATGCATGGATTCCTGCGCCGGGTTCATCGAAATATGCCTGCAGTATCTGCTGCGCGGCATACTGGTCAATGAGGGATTTCTGTTTTCTGCCATGTATTCCCGCTTCATCCAGGACCGAGCTCGCGGCCGCGGAAGTATAACGCTCATCAACCAGTAGAGTGGGCAAATTGAAGCGTCCTTTCAGGCGGTTCGCGAAACGACGGCACAATGCGGTCATTTCGTGCGGCGTGCCGTCGTCGTTGCACGGCAAGCCGACCACCAGCGCCGCAGGCTGCCATTCCTCGAGCAGCGCGCCGATGGCGGCGAAGCGCGCATCGTTCTTCTCGTCGTTGATGGTGGTGAGCGGTCGGGCCGTGCGCGATACGGTATTCCCGACCGCGATTCCGATGCGTTTTGTGCCGAAATCGAATGCGAGCAACGTGCCGGACAAGATCGGGGCTGCGGAAGGGTCCTTGCGGAGCAGCGGGGAACCCGCCGGCGTACCCGTTGCGGGTGATTGGGGATTGGAGATTGGGGAGTTGGCGACGGTACGATGTGTTGGTGTTATTGCTGGTTTCCCGATTTCCTGCGCCATGCCCAACCCTGAATCCTCGATCCTGATCCCTGCCTTATCAGGCATGTCCGGCCTCATCCGAAAGGGACGCGAAATCGATCCCGAGCAGCGCCATCGCCGCCGGCAGTCGCTCTTCGGCGGGCAGTTCGAACAGGATATGCTCGGATGCAAGGACGCTGAGCCAGGCATTGTCCGCAAGCTCCTGCTCAAGCTGGCCTTCGGACCAGCCGGCGTAGCCCAGTGTCACCAGCAGATGCTGCGGGCCCTGTCCTTCGCCGACCGCCTGAAGGATGTCCCGGGAGGTCGTCAGGCCGATCTTGTCATTGACTTGCAGGGTCGATTGCCACGGTCCGCCCGCATCATGCAGAACGAATCCCCGGTCGGTCTGCACCGGTCCGCCGAAGTGCACCAGCACATCTTCCAGCTCTGCCGGTTTGAGCGGCATATTGATCTGCGCAAACAATTCGCTCAAGGTAAGGCTGATCGGACGGTTCACCACGATGCCCATCGCACCCTGCTCATTGTGTTCACACACATAGGTCAGGGATTTGGCAAAGAAAGGATCCGTCATCGCCGGCATGGCGATCAGAAAGTGATTTGTGAGATTCAACCCGGACATGGCAGCATTGTAATCTGCCTGAGTACGAATCTCAATTTGGCTTCGGTCCGGCAGCGACGAAGCGGGCGATGTTCTCCAGCAGCTCTTCTTCCTGATACGGCTTGCCCATATATTCGTTCACGCCCAGTTCCATCGCGTAGCGATGGTGCTTGTCGGCAGTGCGCGAGGTGATCATGATGATCGGCAAGTCCTGGGTACGGGCATCCTGGCGCAGGCGCTTGGTCAATTCGAAGCCGTCCATACGCGGCATTTCGACGTCCAGCAGCATCACGTCCGGCAACACGTCGGCGAGTTGTTCCAGCGCATCGACGCCATCTTTTGCGGTAAGCACCTGATAGCCGGTACGCGCCAGCAGGCGACTGGTGATCTTGCGCACCGTCAGAGAGTCGTCCACGATCATGATGGTCGGCAGGCTGTGTACTGCCGGCTTGGCTTCTTTGGCGATCTTGCGCGTCACGGCGATGCGCTGGGTGAATGCAATCGGGTTGATGATGAGGATGACCTTGCCGTTGCCGGCCACCGTTGCGCCCGCTATGCCGGGCAAACGCGCCAGTTGCGGACCGATGTTCTTTACCACCGCTTCCTGGTTGCCGAGCAGTTCATCGACGTGCACCGCGATGCGGTTCTCTCCGGAACGCAGCAACAGCACCGGATTGTGCGGCTGACTTACGATCTCTGCCTCGTCGTCGCCCAGCAGGCGCGCCAGGAAATACAGCGGGTACCGGGCGCCCTGCCAGTCGATGTATTGCTGCTTGTAAGACGCCTCCAGTGCGGACGGCTTGAGTTGCTGGGCGTTCTCGACCATGGTCGAGGGCAGCGCATAGACGGACTGCCCGACACGCACCATCAGGGTCTGTGTCACTGCCAGCGTCAGCGGAAGGTGGATGGTAAATCGCACGCCGCGTCCCGGAACGGATGTGACGTCGACGCGCCCGCCCAGCGCGGTGATCTCGCTGCGCACCACGTCGAGCCCTACACCGCGACCGGAGATTTCGGTCACTTCCTGGGCGGTTGAAAGCCCGGGCGCGAATATCAGTTGCGTCGCCTGTTCGTCGCTGATTTCTTCGTTTTCCTGCAGCACGCCCGTCTCTACCGCCTTTTGGCGCACGCGCGCGATATCCAGCCCCGCGCCGTCATCGCTGAATTCAAAAACCACCTCGTTGCTTTCCTGGCGCAGGGACAGGCGAATCTCGCCGATTGGCTCCTTGTTCGCCTTGACCCGCTGCTCCGAGGTCTCCAGGCCGTGCGCGATCGCATTGCGCAGCAAATGCTCGAACGGAGCGGTCATCTTTTCCAGCACGCTGCGATCCAGTTCGACCTCGGTGCCGGACAGTTCGAGGTTCGCCCGCTTGCCCAGCTCTTTGCCGGTCTGGCGCACGATGCGATAGAGACGCTCGCTGATGCTGGCGAACGGCACCATGCGGATGGCCATCAAGCCCTGTTGCAGGTCGCGGTTGAGATGGGCCTGTGCACTGAGTGCCGCCTCGGTCTCGGCAAGGTTCTTCAGCAAGGTCTGTTGCACGGTCTGAACGTCGTGCACGCTTTCGTTCATGAAACGCGTCACTTCCTGGAATCGCGTGAAGCGGTCGAACTCGAGCGGATCGAACTTCTCCGCGCTTTCGCCGCTGACCGATATGCGTGCCTGCATCTGTCCTTCGGCATGGATCTCGATCTCGCGCAGTTGCTTGCGCAGCCGGTTCACGCTGTCGGTCAGATCCAGCACGCTGTTCTTGAATTCGCGCAACTCCAGCTCCGCGCGCGAGCGCGCAACGCTGATCTCGCCCGCCTCGTTCACCAGCCTGTCCACCGTGTCGGACCGTACGCGCAGCAAGGCCGCCTGCATGGCGCGCTCCGCACCGACTTCCAATGCCTGGACCGGGACGATCTGGGTGGACTCGAATTGCTGCTGCACCGCCTTTTCGGCAGCTGGCTGCGTAACGCCTGCCTCTGCGTGCGTTTGCGGGGTTTGCAGCTGCTCAATGGCGTTGCCGATGCGGTCCAGATAGCTATCCAGTTCGCTCCACAGCTCTGCGTCAAACGAGCCTTCGGCCATCGTTCTTTCCACGCGGTCTTCTACGCGGTGTGTCAGCTCCCCCAGGCGCATCGCGCCCGCCATGCGGGCACTGCCTTTAAGTGTATGCAGGCTGCGCTGCAGGTTGCGGCCCAGTT
>JAJXTT010000149.1 GCA_021783525.1 Pseudomonadota bacterium | reverse complement strand
TGGGCCGCACCGATGGCGATGTTGTTGAAGATGCAAAAACCCATTGCCCGGGCTCCTTCGGCATGGTGTCCCGGCGGACGGATGTTGCAGAAGGCGTTTTCGATCTTGCGTTCCATCACCATGTCCACTCCCATCACCACGGCGCCCGCGGCGCGCAGTGCCGCAGGATAGGAGAACGGGTTCATCTCCGTGTCGCCATCGAGCATCACCCTGCCCTCTTTCGGCGACATGGCTGCGATCAGGTCGACATAGCCGGCATCGTGGACCCGCAACAATTGCTCGCGGGTCACTTCGGATGATTCATGATGCTGCAGGTACCCGAACAGTCCCGAAGCGATCAACTGGTCCTCGATGGCATGGATGCGCGCCGGACATTCCGGATGGTCCGGCCCCATGTCGTGCTTCAGGCAAAGCGGATGACTGATATAGGCGGTCTGCATGGTATCGTCGCGGAAATGGTTGCTGTACGGTGATATCATACCCAATCAAGTCTTGTGCAGGAGCGCAATATCATGGGCAAGCACTACCTCAATCCCCTGTTCGCACCCAAATCCGTCGCCGTGTTCGGCGCCAGCGACCGCGCCGACTCGGTCGGGCAGATCGTGTTCAAGAACATGCTGGATAGCGGATTCCAGGGAAAACTCTATCCGGTCAACTCGAAGCATGCCGAAGTGCAGGGACAGCGCTCCTACAAATCGATCGCCGAAATCGGCGACCCGGTGGAACTGGTGGTCATCGCCACACCGCCGCAGACCGTTCCCGGCATCATCGAGGAATGCGGCATACACGGCGTGAAGGCGGCAGTCATCATCACGGCCGGCTTCGGTGAAGTGGGTACGGAAGGTGCAACGCTGGAGCGCAAGATGATGGAGGCCGCGCATCAGTACAACATCCGCCTGATCGGGCCGAACTGCCTCGGCATCATGCGCCCCTCGATCGGGCTGAACGCCACCTTCAACAAGGGTGTCGCGAATGTCGGCAACATCGCGCTCATATCGCAGTCGGGCGCTCTGTGCACCGCGATTCTGGACTGGGCGACCCTGAATGACGTGGGGTTCTCCAGCGTCGTGTCTATGGGTTCGTCGACCGATGTGGATTTCGGCGAGATCCTCGACTATCTGGTGTCCGACTCCAATACGCGCAGCATCCTGATGTACATAGAGGGCATCCGCAATGCGCGCAGTTTCATGAGCGCCCTGCGCGCCGCGGCCCGCATCAAGCCGGTGATCCTGGTCAAGGTCGGGCGCCATCCGGCGGGCTCCAAAGCCGCGATGTCGCATACCGCGTCGCTGGTGGGGGCCGACGACGTGTTCGATGCCGCCATCCGGCGTGTCGGCGTGGTTCGGGTGGACACCGTCACGCAGCTGTTCACCGCTGCGCGCTCCCTGGCCTGCGGTTTCCGCCCGGCCGGCAACCGTCTTGCCATCGTTACCAACGGCGGCGGGCCTGCCGTCATGGCGGCCGACCGGGCTGCCGATCTGGGGTTGGTCATGGCCGAATTGTCGGATGCCACGGTCGAATACCTCAATCAGCACCTGCCGCCGAACTGGCCGCACTGCAACCCGGTGGACATCATCGGAGACGCACAGGCGGACCGTTATTACCATGCCGTCAAAGCCTGCCTGGACGACGAGAATGTCGACGGCGTGCTGGCCATCCTCACGCCGCAGGCGATGACCAAGCCACTCGAATCCGCCCAGGTGCTGATCGACTTCGCCAGCAGCAACACACACGGCAAGCCGCTGCTGACCTGCTGGATGGGCGAGACGCAAGTCGCCGAGTCCCGCCGGGCGTTCACCAAGGCGCACCGTCCGCATTTCCGCACGCCGGAACCGGCAGTCGAAGTGTTCTCGCACTTGTACGCCTACTATCACAACCAGAAACTGCTGATGCAGATGCCGGGACCGCTCGCCCACCACATCGAGCCGGATGTGGAGGGTGCCCGCCTGATCATCGAAGGCGCGCTGCAGGAACATCGCAAGGTGCTGACCGAAATGGAATCCAAGGCGCTGCTTTCAGCCTTCCAGATTCCGGTGGCGCATACCATGGTCGCGCATTCGCCGAGTGAGGCACTGTTGATCGCGCAACAGCTCGGCTTTCCGGTGGCGATGAAGATCAACTCGCCGGACATTTCGCACAAGACGGATGCCGGCGGCGTTGTGCTCAATCTGAACACTTCGCACCGCGTGCTTGCCGCCTATCAGCACATCATCGACACGGTGCGTCTCAACCAGCCCAATGCCAGGATCGACGGCATCTCCATCGAGCCGATGGTCGTCAAACCCAACGGCAGGGAGCTCATGATAGGCGTGACCACGGACCCCGTGTTCGGCCCGGTGATCACGTTCGGCGCCGGCGGTACGACGGTCGAGATCATGGGCGACCGCGCCGTCGCGCTGCCCCCGTTGAACCACTTCCTGGTGAAGGACCTGATCCAGGGTACGCACATCGCCAGGATGCTCGGCCAATTCCGCAACCTGGCTCCGGCCAACATCGATGCACTGGAAGACGCCCTGCTGCGCGTGTCGGAAATGGTCTGCGAACTGCCGCTGCTGAGGGAGATGGACATCAATCCGCTGATACTCGACGAGCATGGCGTGCTGGCGGCCGACGCGCGCATCGCCGTCGAATTCCGCCAGCCCAGCGCAGACCGCTATGCGCACATGGCGATCTATCCCTACCCGTCCCAGCTGGTCTGCCAGTGGCAGATGCCCGATGGCACCGACATCACCATCCGCCCCATCCGCCCGGAAGATGCGTTGCTGATCAAGAAATTCGTGCATGACCTGTCGGAGGAGTCCAAGTACTTCCGCTACATGAACAGCGTGCAGGAATTGACCGAGGAGATGCTGGCGCGCCTGACGCAGCTCGATTACAGCCGCGAAATGGCGCTGATCGCGGTGGTCGAAGAGGTCGGCAAGGAAGTCGGACTGGGCGTATCGCGCTACGCGATCAATCCGGATGGAAAGACATGCGAATTCGCACTGGTGATCGCGGACAACATCGCCGGCAAGGGGTTGGGCCAGAAACTCATGGTCACGCTGATGGAAGCGGCGCGTTCCTACGGACTGTCGGTCATCGAGGGCGAAGTCCTGAACAACAACCACAGGATGCTCAAACTGATGACCCGCCTCGGCTTCACCCTCAAGTCCAGCGAGGACGATCCGGGCGTGATGAAAGTCAGCAAGGAGTTATAGCTGCACGCCCATGCGGCAGACTCACTGCAGCATGAAGGTCTCGTACTCCAGCGTATCCAGCTTGCGCGATAGCAATTGCATCCCCGTCAGCACGGTGATCAGCAGTGACAGCGCGAAGCCATAGCCGTAATAACTCGCGCCGAGATACAGACTGAGCGCCGTCAGCGCGATGTTGGCGAACAGGAACAGCACGCAGAGGAATACCACGATGCGCCGCTTGTCCAGGTAGAAGAAGATATTCAGGATGCCGAGCAGCACCACCTGCAGGCCGGCCGCAACCACATCCACATCGAGCAGCGGCAGATACAGGCTGGAGATGCCGAGCCAGCCCAGCAGTTTTTCGCCGAGCACAAAAACCAGCAGCACGGCGATGGCCTGTATCTTGACGATCTCGAACAGCCCCTGCCGCACCGTGAACAGCATGTTGTCGCGCATGGTCTCGATATGGTCGAGCGAGCCGCCTTCGCGCACCGCGTCGTAGAACTTTTCGTAATATTCCACAAAGTCCGTTTCTATCCGCACCAGGAATACCGCCATGCCGGGAATGATCGCCAGATAGGCGAGGAAGATCGGAAAATCGTAGATCAGCGAGGCCCGCAGCGGCCCGATGACGCTCTGGCTGGTGTCCGGATAGAACCAGAACATCAGCTTGTCGGCCCAGACCGCAAGATTGTAGAGAAAGCCGGCCCAGACCAGGCTGGTATACATCGCTCCCGGGCGCATGAAATCAAAGGAAATGAAAGAGTCGTCCAGCGGGAAGGTGCGCAGCGTCAAAGTCACCATGCCGACCAGCAGGACGAAATGCCCGATCACAAAACCGAGCAGCAATCCTTCCATTCCACGCGAACGCAACAGCAGTGCGCCAAACACGGTCACGGCGTAGCCGATCGCAAACAGGACCACGATCTCCTTGTACTGTTTCATGCCCGACAGGAAGATCGTGGCCACCCAGATCGCGCACAGGATGACGAAGCCCGAAAGCATCAGCAGCCGGTACGACACGCTCATCCCGGAAAAGAACAGGAATATCGCGAGCAACCCGACAATGCCGCTGACACTGGTCACGACCAGCAGCATGCCGTTGAAGTTCGGCAGCACCTGCTTATCCAGTTTCCGGAACAGGTTGTCGGCGATGAACCGGGTGAAGCCAAGCTGGATAAAGCCGGTCAGGATCAACGAACTGAGTATCAGATAGGTGACGGATACCTGGAACTGGACGATCAACATGTGCGGGAAAACCACGCCCAAACTCAGGAATCCGACAAACAATATCCCGACGATGGACAGTACCCACGGCCCCGAGCTGATGATGCCCGCATAGGCATAGGCCTGGAACAGTCCGAAATAACTGTCCTTCTGCAGCAGCTTGCGCAGCTCGAAGCCTATGCCTGCCATGTCGTCACCTCTTCATAGATGGCGCGATAGCTGGCAAACATCTGCTCCTGTGTGTAGTGGGCCTCGACTCGCCGTATGCCGGCCTCGCTCGCCGCTTTCCAGGCAGCCTGGTCGGTCAGCAACGCCAATGCGGCCTCCGCCAGCGCTTGCGGATCGGCGATGTTCACGATGCTCCCGGCGGCACCGAAGGCCTGATCCTGCTCATCCAGGCCGTAGATCAGCTGGCGGCAGGAACCGACGTCCGTGCTGACTGCAGGCACGCCCGCGGCAAAACCCTCCAGCAGCACCAGCGGCAAACCTTCGCTGATCGAACTTAGCACGACCAGGCCGATCCTGGGCAGCAGTTCGGTCATCTGCTGAAATCCGAGAAACTTGATATTGCCGTCCAGACCCAGACCGTTCACCAGATCGCGGCACTCGTCCACATAGTCTGGGTCTTCATCTTCCGGTCCGGCGATCCAGCCTTGTGCCTCGGGCATGCGGTTGACCACCGTGCGCATCGCGCGGATGTAGGTCTTGATGTCCTTGATCGGCACGACGCGGCCGATCAGGCACAGGACAGGCGGCGGCGAAGCCGGGCGCTGCGCGCGCAATGCCGCGAAGCGGGCCACATTGAC
>JAJXTT010000148.1 GCA_021783525.1 Pseudomonadota bacterium | reverse complement strand
ATGCCGAGTCCCTCGAGGTTGTAATAGGCGTTGCTGACCGCGTGGATTTCCAGTTCGCAGCCGTTGCACGAACCGGCATCGACTTGCCGGATCGCGAGCGCCCCGCCGAAGGCATTCAGGATCTCCTGCTGCAAACGCTGTTCGACATGGCGCATTGCCTCGTCCGTTTGCGGCGGCGTTTCGGTCTTGATGCCCGTCTTGATGATCTGTTTGAGTATCTGGTACATCTGCTCGCCTCTACAGGTCCTGCCCCGAGTAGCTCAGGTTGAACGATTTATTGATGAGCGGAAAGTCCGGCACGATGTTGTCGATGACCGCATGCTCCAGCAGCGGCCAGTTCTGCCAGGAAGGATCGTGCGGATGCACGCGCGTCAGGTTCCCTTCGGCGTCGGTATGGATCGCCACCAGCACTTCCCCGCGCCAGCCTTCCACCATGCCGATGCCGAAGCCGTTGCCGGGCAGCTTTTCCAGCAGCGACGGCTTGTCTTCCTCGCTCACCAGTTTGGCCAGTATCTCGCTCTGCAAGCGCAACGATTCGAACAGTTCGCCGAAGCGCACGATGACGCGCGCGGCGACATCTCCGTTGCGATAGGTCGCCATCTGCACATTCAGCTTGTCGTACGGCGCACAGGCAAACTGCACGCGCGCGTCCCAGGCCTGGGCGCTGGCACGTCCGGCAAGCCCGCACAGGCCGAGCTGGGCCGCCAGTTTCGGCTCCACCCTGCCGGTGCCGATGAACCGGTCCTGCATGCCCGCGTGTTCTTCGTAGATGCCGCGCAGGAGACGCACTTGCTGTTCCAGCATGTCGCATTCCCGTTCGATGATGTTCTTGCCATCGAGATCAATGTTTACCGTGACACCGCCCGGCACGATCTTGTCCATCAGGTAGCGGTGACCGAACACTGCCGCGTTGTTGCGCAACACCTGTTCCTTGAGTATCCAGAATTGGGAAAGGCCGAACGACAGGGCGACATCGTTGCCCAGATAGCCAAGGTCGCCCAGATGATTGGCGACACGTTCGCGTTCCAGCAGCAACGCGCGCAGCCAGAGCGCACGAGGGGGCGGCGTAACGCCGGCGATGCTTTCCGCTGCCATGGCATAGGCCCAGGCATAGGCGACCGTGCTGTCTCCGCTCACGCGCCCCGCCAGCTTTGCGCCCTGCTGCAGGCTCATGCTCTCGAAGCGCTTCTCAATGCCCTTGTGCACGTAGCCCAGGCGCTCTTCGAGGCGCAGTACGCGCTCGCCGATGATGGAGAAACGAAAATGGCCCGGTTCGATGATGCCCGCATGCACCGGCCCCACCGGTATCTCATGCACGCCCTGCCCTTCCACTCGCACGAAGCCGTAGTCATCGGATTCTTCGGTGCGGCTCGCCGCGGCATCGAAATCCTTGCGCAGGGGGAAGCTGCCGCTGTGCCACGCGCCGTGGCGCAACCATTTGCGATGGTCGTGGCCTTCCTGCGCGTAGATGCCGAGCAGATCGTAAGTTGCCCGCTGCATGCGATTCGCCGCCGGGAATATCTGGCTGATGTCCGGGTACACGGGTTGCTCTGCCGACAGAGTCACATTCAGACAGACCATGCCGGTCTCATTGATCAGCACCACATGCAATACGAAACCGCGCCCTCTTTGCCGGGCATCGCTGCCCCACAACGCCACCAGCCTGCCGCCGCCGTCATGCACCTGACGGCAGATCTCATGCAAGTCATCCGGCGCAATGTCGCCCGTCCAGGCCGGGATGGCATCGGTCAGTCGGGTCAGTCTGAGGTTGGGATGTTTGATCGGCATTTTTCTATATCAAAGGCAAATCAATTAGCCACAGAGTACACAGAGATCACAGAGAAAAACAAATTCTGAAAATGAGTCTCGGCGTCAACATGCAAGTGAGCGCGAAATTGTCTGGCAACCGCTGGCATCTCTGTGTCCTCTGTGTTCTCTGTGGCGAGAAGAATTTAAAGTTTACCCCAG
Source organism: Pseudomonadota bacterium (assembly GCA_021783525.1). Classification (GTDB taxonomy): domain Bacteria; phylum Pseudomonadota; class Gammaproteobacteria; order Burkholderiales; family Gallionellaceae; genus Sideroxyarcus. The sequence goes on along the minus strand of JAJXTT010000148.1, from coordinate 3,245 downwards.
TAGCGCGGCTGCCTGGCGATACCAGTCGGCCAGGTAGGGCGGCATGTACAGTCCGAGCATCAGCACCAGCAGCAGATGCGCGAACACCGGAATGAGCGCGGGCGGATGAGGCAATCGCTTGGCTGTCGTTTCTCCGAACACGACCGGCTGTATCTTGCCGAAGATCGCGGCGAACGCGATGCCCAGCGCGATCAGCAGGATCGGCGTCGCCCACGGGTACTCGTGCATGGCGGTGGTGATGATCAGGAACTCGCTGGAGAACACGCCGAACGGCGGCATGCCGAGGATCGCGAACGTGCCGATGGCCAGGCCCCAGCCGACCGTCGGGCTGACTTGCAGCAGGCCGCGGATGTTCTCCATCTGCTGTGTGCCGACTTTCTGCACCGCATGGCCGACCGCGAAGAAGATCGCCGATTTGGTCAGCGAGTGCACGGTCATGTGCAGCAAACCGGCGAAGGTCGCGACCGGGCCGCCCATCCCGAAGGCGAACGTGATCAGCCCCATGTGTTCGATGGAGGAATAGGCGAACATGCGCTTGATGTCCTTTTGCCGGAACAGCGAGAGCGAGGCCACCACCACCGAGAGCAGGCCGAAGCCCATCATCAGGTTGCCGGCGAAGTGCGTCCCGAGCGAACCGTCCACCAGCACCTTGCTGCGCACCACCGCACACAGCGCGACGTTGAGCAGCAATCCGGAAAGCACGGCGGATACCGGTGTGGGGCCTTCCGCGTGCGCGTCGGGCAGCCAGCTGTGCAGCGGCACCAGGCCGACCTTGGTCCCGTAACCCACCAGCAGGAACACGAAGGCCAGTTTGAGCACGGTCGGCTCCAGCCCGGATTTGACCTGGTTCAGGTGCGTCCACAGCAGCGCCGTCCCGCCTTCGCCGAGCAGGCGTTCGGCCGCGAAGTACAGCAGGATGGTGCCGAACAGGGCCAGCGCGATGCCCACGCCGCACAGGATGAAATATTTCCACGCCGCTTCCAGGCTGGCCGGGGTGCGATACAGGCTGACCAGCAGGACCGTGGTCAGCGTGGCCGCTTCCATCGCGACCCAGACGATGCCCATGTTGTTGGTCGTCAGCGCCACCAGCATGGCGAAGGTGAACATCTGGTACATGCTGTAGTACAGGTGCAGCATGCCGGTGGAAAGCTTGCCGTGATGCTGCTCGATGCGCATGTAGGGCCGCGAGAACAGCGACGTCGTGAAGGCGACGAATGCCGTCAGCGCGACCAGGAAGACGTTGAACTGGTCGATGAAGAACTCTTCGCCGAACGCGACCTGCGGTCCCGAGTCGATGATGCGCATGGTCAGGACCACCGATGCGACGAACGTGCCGAAGCTCATCAGCGAATTGAGCTCTGCCGCCCAGCTGCGCGAACCGAACACGGCCAGCAGCAGGCCGCCCGACAGCGGGATGAGCAGCAGCGCCAGGAGTTGCGAATCAATCATCCTTGAGCTTCTCCATGTGGGTGATGTCCAGGCTGTCGAAGGTCTCGCGGATCTGGAAGAAGAAGATGCCGAAGATGAAGGTGGCCACGAGTACGTCCAGCGCGATGCCCAGCTCCACCACCAGCGGCATGCCCTGCGTGGCGCTGGTGGCGGCGAAGAACAAGCCGTTCTCCAGCGACAGGAAGGCGACCACCTGGGAAACCGCCTTGCGCCGCGTCAGCATCATCAGCAGCGACAGCAGCACACTGGCCAGCGCGATGCCGATCAATCCGCGCGTGATGCCCTCGGCCAATTGCGAGATCGGCGCGGCCAGGTTGAAGGAGAAGATCACCAGCGCGATGCCCACCAGCATGGTGGTGGGAATGTTGATCATCGTCTCCACGTCCCAGCGCACATTCAGTTTGCGGATCAGGCGATGCAGCAGCCAGGGCAGCAGCAGCACTTTCAGCAACAAGGTGAGTCCGGCCGAGTAATACAAATGGTGCTGGGACGTGGAGTAGGCGACCACAAAGGTGCTGATCGCCAGCACGAAGCCCTGCAACGCGAACAGGTTGATCAGCGACAGGATGCGCCGCTGCGTCAGCATGGCGAACGCGATCAGCAGCAACAAGGCTGCCAGCAGGTTGATGAACTGGAGGGAGAGCGGAATCTGCATCTCAGGCCCCGAGCAGGAAGTGGATCAGCAGGCCCAGCACGGCGAGCAGGAACGCCGTGCCCAGGAACTCCGGCGCGCGGAAGATGCGCAGCTTGGCCGATATGGCCTCGAACACGGCCAGCCCCGCACCCGCTGCCAGCATCTTCAGCAGCAGAAAAGCGACGGCCAGCGGCAGGCCAGCCCAGTTGCCGACCGCGACGATGCCGTGCGGCAGGAACAATGCGATGCCGATGGAAAGGTAAGCGAACAGCTTCAGGCTGCTGGCCCATTCGATCAGCGCCAGATGCCGCGCCGAATATTCGAGGATCATCGCCTCATGGATCATGGTCAGTTCGAGGTGGGTGGTGGGGTTGTCCACCGGGATGCGCGCATTCTCGGCCAGCAGCACGATCACGAAGGCCAGGGCCGCGAAGGCCAGGCTCGGGTACAGCATGAACTGGTGGTGCGCCAAAGCGTCCACGATGCGCGGCATCTGGGTGGAATGACTGATCATCGATGCGGTGAAAAACACCATCAGCAGGGCCGGTTCGGCGAGGAAGGACACCAGCATCTCGCGCCTGGCGCCGAGCGAGCCGAACGCCGTGCCGATATCCATCGCGGCCAGCGCAAGGAACACGCGCGCGACCGCGAACACCCCGACCAGAGCGATCACGTCGGCGGCCTGTGAAAACGGAAGATCCACCGCAATGATGGGAATGATGGCGGCCGCCAGCCACATGCAGCCGAACACGATGTAGGGCGTGACGCGGAACAGCGGCGACGCGTTGTGCGCGATCACCGCATCCTTCTGGAACAGTTTGCGCAGCACGCGGTACGGTTGCAGCACGCCCGCCCCGGACCGGTTCTGCAGCCACGCCTGGCACTGGTTGACCCAGCCGGTCAGCAGCGGCGCGAGCAACACCACCAGCAGCAGTTGCGCGAGCTGGAACAGGATGGCGAGGACCAGGTTCAGGTATTCCATCACACGAACACCAGCAGCACGACCAGGGTGACGAAGGTGTAGGACAGATACAGATGGATGCGTCCGTGCTGCAGCAGCGAAGCCATGGAAGAGAGCTTTTCGGTGAGCAGCTTGACCGGCAGATACAGGATGTACCACAGGCGGTCTTCGGTTTGCCCGTGGTAGCGCGGATGCGTATCG
>JAJXTT010000147.1 GCA_021783525.1 Pseudomonadota bacterium | reverse complement strand
GGCGTGAGCACAAAAGGCGATTTGACGATCAAGCTGAGGCACACCGAGACCGATTCGTGACTTGAACCACAGCCTGTCTGCGTCCATCAAACCGATCACGCCGGCGGGTGTTCCAAAAGCGTGTGTTGCCACCCTGGTCAGCGTGTCGAATTCGACCTCGGGTTGCGAATCAAGTATTTCGTAGGATCTGAGTGCGCGCAGTCGCTGCGATTCGTTTTCCGGCACGGGGCAACTATTGACAGGTCTGTTCATCAATTTCCTCCAGAGCAATAGAAATTCATCAAGACAAACATTGCGGGGTAAGTTGCCGGCTCACAGATTCAGACAGTTTGCATGTTCTGCCGAGTGTGCTCCTTTGCATTATGCCACTCGCAGAAAATCGCCAACCAGTTTCCTGCCAAGTCACCTTACTGGATTTGCGGTTTTAGTCCAGCCCGCCGCGTTCTGCTCATGAGGTGCACAGGGCAGGCGATGCTTCCCCAAAGCGATTTTGCCCGACCGCAGCCCGGAGTTGCACGGCGTGCCGGAACCCATAATGCCGCGGGATTGTGAAGCGATATCCGATGCCCCCGAATGCATCACGGTCGAGAATCGCCGCGACGCCGGCATTGCTGTTTCATCGAGCCGATATGCGGCCTTCATCCCCATGCCGTCGCCACATTTCAACATGATCCGTCGCGCTTGCCGATAACGGTAATACCGTATATATTGTTTACGAGAGTCCGTCTTGCATCATGACTTGATTGAAGGAGGCATCATGGAACAGCAAAAGGCTTTTTCGCACGGCCTGCTTTATTCGATACCCCCGCAAAATCTGTCTTCCCTTCATCTGAACGGAGCGGAAAGCCACGATGAGTTTGAGTGGGAAGAATTGAAGTCGCAATTGTCAGGCATATCGGTTGCGCGATACATTCTATCGGCTCTGAGGAAGGCGGTTTCTGCAATAGGGTGGAAATAATTCCCGCAAGTGTATTGCACGCTTGGCTCAATCGGGATTCTTGACCAAAGACGCGGATAATGAAGTTTCATTCCGTATTGAAACCACCGCGCTTTCTTTCAGGATTCCTGCTGCCGTGTTCGTTATTCCCGTTTCCGCTTTTCGCGGCGAGTTCGCCCGGAAATGCGATGCCTCCCCTCTTCAACTGCCCTTTTCTCCCGCTCTGCTACCCCGCGTCGTTCAGCGCGGCCATTATTGTTTTTGCGATTGTCGCGCAGGCCGCGCTCACCACGCGCATTGAGGGATGATTGTCCTGTGCGCTGAAATTGATGCGAACGCAGGTCACCGTGTCTTTCCATTGTCGCTCCGCGCCCCTGGCCGATCAGGCTGCCGCGCTGTTCACCGGACTGCCCGATGCGGTTGCCGTGTGTCTTGATGCGTTCTTCACGCATCTGTTCCAGGCGGGTGCGCATATATTCTTTTCGGGACTGGATACGCCCCTCGATTTTCAGATTGCGCATCGCGAGAAAGCGCGGGCGCTGCGACAGGAAGACGGGGGCGACCGCTCTGCCTTTCGGGGCAAACGCGAATTTCCCCGGGGTCACCTCGGCGCTACCCTGGGGCGTCTTCAGCTCGGTGGCCCCTTCGTTGACGTGATCGTAAGTACCGGGCTCATCGCCGTTGCCATTGTCGATCACGGTGGTCTCATGGTCGGTGCCGCGAATACCGATCGTGGCGGTCGGCGTGGTGATGCGGTATGCGGCGTGATTGTATTTGCCCACCCAGCCGGTAATGGAGCGAACCGCCCCTTTTAGCAGCGACATGAATATCCTGTCCGAGGAATCTCCCTCGGCCTTGTATTCGTCGACGCGAAACACTGTATTCGGGCGTACGGCGATGATACCGCCGTCCTCCGTTACCAGTTGAACCTCTCCTTCAGGGCCGGAAGTAATGGTCTGACCTTCGTAGATATTCAACCCGACCGTCACTGCAGCAGATATCCCGGACTGGTCTTCCACATTGGCACTGCCGGAGAGGGCATCAACGGTGCCAAACAGTGTCGCCGAATAGGCGGTGCCGCAAACGATCAGTGACGCCAGCAATACCAGCAGATTTTTCAATGGGCACACTCCTCTCGTTAGCCTTGAATCTTGACGGCGATATTCTAAATGAAACCCAGCCAGGCTTGACCAAGCTGTCATCGGGCCACGAACCGGCCTGATCGCCAGGCAGCCCTGGCGACTCCCCCGCTCACGCGCCGACCAGACTGGCTGCAATATTGATCGTCATACCCAGGATGGCCGCATTGAACAAGAAACTGAGTATCGATTGTGCAAGCACGGTTTTACGCATCGCCCGCGTCATCACCGAAATATCCGAAGTTTGCGCAGCAACTGCGATGGTGAAGGAGAAATACAGAAAATCCCAATAGTCAGGATTTTCTTCGTCATCGGGGAATCGAAGTGCTCGATGCTCTGCCGGCGACCGGTAAAAGATACGCGCATAGTGGAACGTAAACAGGATTGCGACGAGGCACCACGAGCCGAAAATAGTTGCACCGGTAAACGCGTAGTGGACCATGCGGCTGCCGAGAGCCAGGTCTTTGACGGTTGAAAGCTCCAGGACAATCGCGGCAAGGCTGGCGATCGCAGCGACGGACATGATCGCCAGGATAACAACCGCGCTCCTGTCCTCCTGTTCCGCGATCATGCGCACCCTGGCATGGCTGGCGCGCATCATCAGCCATCCCATCAGACAGAGATAGGACCATACGGTCACATTCCAGCCGATCAGGACTCGTCCAACGGGACTCCACTGCGCGGGAATGATCCACCCGGCGATCAAACCCGCAACTATCGAAATGACCAGCCGCGGGCGATTACGTACGATTTGATGGACAGTATGCATGGGCAAGATCAACGGCGTCCGGCAGGACTTCTATCTGCCGACGCTCTTCGGAGCGCTGCATTTTGCAGAATGGATATGCGCTTTTGAGCATCGGACTGCGACCATTCGCAAATTTCCTGCAGAGAACGAAAACAGCCCATGCAGATATCGTCTGCGCTCAAACAACAATTGCGTACGCAGGGCGACTGCACAACGCGTTCATCCTCATTCACCTGTGGCCCCTCCTTTATCCGCATTGCCTGATTCCGTCCCTATACACATGTGACGAATACCTGAGTGCCGTCTATTCACAGTCTCGCGCCCGAGCTGTCTGCAAATAAAATGGGCCGGCACGTCCAGCGCCAGCCCATGGGGTCGCATCTGCGCCGATCAGTGAACTTGCTGGTCTATGCTGATTTTTATCCCGCTGCTACCCAAGGCAAGCGGCTTGCTCATGCCCATCAGATCGCCGGGCTGAGGCATCGCATTGCCGGATTTCGAAATTCGCGCCACGACCACCACCTGGTCGAAGTTGGACATTTTCATCGCCGGCGACATGGCCATGCTGTCGTCCAGACTGAACTTGACCGGCAGGTCCTTGACCTGTTTGCGGAGAATCGCCAGCGGCATCTTCGGCCCCTCTGCCGCACGTGCCAGCACGAATACTGTGTCTTCAGGATCCGCCTGGCTCTTCAATGCGCCGCTCAGGCTCACGGTTCCCGTGATGCGCTCATTGCCCGCCGCGACGGGCGCGTTGGCGGGCGGCTCGTTGATCTGCTCCAGCGCAGGAGCGACCTTTCCTCCCTTGCTCTGGGCAAGCATCTGGCGCGCCTGCTGCAGGCCTTCCTCGATCATTTTGGCGTCTTCGCTTCCGGGCTGGATCTGCTTGAGCAGTTTTCCCCAGTGCACCAGGGCAGCAGCGTAATCCCCCCGTTCCATCGCGGCAGTTCCGGACAGCGCCAGTGCTTTCGCAAGATTGGGATCGATCTCCAGTGCGCGATCCAGCAATTTGGTTGGCGCCCCGACAAGGGTATTGTGAGTCATCGCCAAAGCGTCCGCATAATCAGCCCACAGCGTCGCCTCGTTCGGGACAAGCTTGGTCAGGCTGTCGTACTTTCTCGCCCCATCGGCATAGCGGCCGAGCTCGACATAGGAACGTGCCAGTATGAACAGCACTTCCGGATCGTTGGGGTTCTGGGCGGATTTTTCTTCCAGCGCCCTGAGGCTTGCCTCGTCGCGCACGATGCCTCCGCCGCCGATTCCCGCCTGGGGCAGCAGGGCATTCGGATTGCCCACTTTCAGATACAGCCCGACCGAGGCCAGCGGCAACAACACCGCCAATGCGATAGCGGTGATCTTGAGGGGGTGCGGTTTGTTCGCGGCTTCCGCGCCTTTGGCGTCGCCCACTTCATCCAGAAGCCGCGCCTGCAGTTCGCGCTTGCCCTGCTCGTGCAATTCGGGCGTGAGCAGGCCGTTTTTCAGATCGTTATCCATTTCCGCAATCTGGTCGCGCAGGATTTCCAGATTGGCGGCATCCCGCTCCACGGAGTTGCTTTTGGAAGTACCGCGCCACAGCGGTATTGCGACAAACAGGATGGCGACGATGGATAATGCCGCGCAGATGAACCAGAATAAAGTCATTTATTTGTTACCTTCTTCATTGAGTAAGGAGGCGGCGCGTTGTTGCGCTTCGGGAGTGAGCACGGCTTCCTGCACGGTCCGGCGGCGCTTGCGGACCTGGAGCACCAGCACGCCGGCACCCACCAGCAACATCGCAAAGGGACCGAACCAGAGCAACACCGTGTAGCTCTTCATCGGAGGGTCATACAGCACGAAATCGCCGTAACGTGCCACGAGATAGTCGATGATCTCCTGGTCGCTTTTGCCCTTCAGCATCATCTCGCGCACTTCCTGGCGGAGATCCTCCGCCAATTCGGCATGGGAGCTCGCCAGTGACTCATTCTGGCAAACCAGGCAACGCAGCCGCTCCGCAAGACCGATCATGCGTTTTTCAAGCACGGGATTGGCGGCGAGGTCTTTCGCTTCGCCGGCATAGGAGAAGACCGGCAACAGGCAGAACAACAGGATCAGTAGCTTTCTCATTTGCGCTGTAACTCCGCAACCATGGGCAATATCTTCTCGTTCAGGTTCTGGTTCGTGACCGGCCCGATCTGCTTGTAGCGGATGATTCCCTGCTTATCGATCACGTAGGTCTCCGGCACGCCGTAGACGCCATAGTCGATGCCGATGCGCCCGTCTCTGTCCATCGCGCTCAAGATGTAGGGATCGCCCGCCTGGCGCAACCATGCTTCTGCATCTTCCTTCTTGTCCTTGTAGTCCAGGCCGTAGACCGGAACAATTTTTTGCTGCGACAACGACAACAGGACCGGGTGCTCTTCCTTGCAGGAGACGCACCAGGAAGACCAGACATTGAGCAGCCAGACCTTGCCCTTCATTTCTTCCGGAGTGAAA
>JAJXTT010000146.1 GCA_021783525.1 Pseudomonadota bacterium | reverse complement strand
GCGTGCCGGTGTTAGGTATCTGCTACGGCATGCAGACCATGGCGGCGCAGCTGGGCGGCAAGGTCGAGAGCGGAAAAGTGCGCGAGTTTGGTTACGCGGAGATCAGGGCGCATGGGCATTCCAGGCTGTTCGAAGGCATTCAGGACAAGACCAACGCGCAGGGCCACGGCCTGCTCGACGTGTGGATGAGCCACGGCGACAAGGTCACGGCACTGCCGCCCGGATTCACGGCCATCGCCTCCAACGAGGCCACACCTTTCGCCGCGATGGCGGACGAATCGCGCCGCTACTATGCGGTGCAGTTCCATCCGGAAGTCACCCACACCCATCAGGGCAAGGCCATCATCGGCCGCTTCGTGCACGACATCTGCGGTTGCGGCCAGGATTGGAACATGCCGGACTACATCGCCGAGGCGGTGGCGAAGATCAAGGCACAGGTTGGCAGCGAAGAGGTCATCCTCGGCCTGTCCGGTGGAGTGGACTCGTCCGTGGCGGCAGCGCTGATCCATCGTGCCATTGGCGACCAGTTGACCTGCGTATTCGTGGACAACGGCCTGCTGCGCCTGCACGAAGGCGACCAGGTGATGGAGACGTTCGGCAAGAGCCTGAACATGAAGGTCATCCGTGTCGATGCCAGCGGCGAATTCATGAAGCACCTCGCCGGTGTGACCGACCCGGAACAGAAACGCAAGATCATCGGACGCGAATTCGTCGAAGTGTTCCAGCGCGAGTCCGCCAAGCTCAAGCAGGCCAAATGGCTCGCCCAAGGCACCATCTATCCCGACGTGATCGAGTCCGCGGGGGCGAAGACCAAGAAGGCCCACACCATCAAATCGCATCACAACGTCGGCGGCCTGCCGGAATCCCTGCACCTCAAGTTGCTGGAACCGCTACGCGAACTGTTCAAGGATGAAGTGCGCGAGCTTGGAGTTGCGCTGGGTTTGCCTGCAGACATGGTGTACCGCCATCCGTTCCCCGGTCCCGGCCTGGGTGTGCGCATCCTGGGCGAAGTGAAGCGGGAATATGCCGAATTGCTGCGCCGCGCCGACGCCATCTTTATCGAAGAACTGCGCAACACCCGGGATGCCGGCGGCAAGAGCTGGTATGACCTCACCAGCCAGGCCTTCACGGTGTTCCTACCGGTGAAGTCGGTCGGCGTGATGGGCGACGGGCGCACGTACGAATGGGTGGTGTCGTTGCGCGCCGTGCAGACGCAGGATTTCATGACGGCGCACTGGGCGCATTTGCCGTACGAACTGCTGGGCAGGGTGTCGAACCGGATCATCAACGAAGTACGCGGCATCAACCGGGTGGTCTATGACATCTCGGGCAAGCCGCCAGCCACCATCGAGTGGGAGTGACGCCCGGTATTCCTGCGGTGAAGACAGGCATTTAAGACCCGGCATGCATCCTTCCGCAATCTATCGTTGGGCCGATGTACCCGGATTGCTGGGGTTCGCGGCGGCGTATGCGCTGCTCATCAAACTCAATCTGACCTATCTCACCGCGGACGGAAATATTTCGCCGGTCTGGCTCCCCAGCGGACTGGGACTTGCCGCGCTGCTGATCGGCGGAAAGAAATACTGGCCTGCCATACCCGTTGCCGCGATGGTAACGTACCTGTCCGTCGGGCGTTCTCTTCCAGTCGCACTTTGCATTGCTTCGAGCAATGCCATCGAGCCGTTGCTCGCTGTCTGGCTTCTTTCGCGTATCAGGCATTTCAACCCGAAACTGCAATTTGCAGGGGACTACCTTTGGCTGATCTTCATCGGCGCTCTCGTTGCGGCGCTGGCCGCATTCATCGGCGCCACCGGCCTGACCATGGCAGGTATTTTGCCCCGTGACGCGGTCATTCTGGAATGGATGTCCTGGTGGCGCGGGAACCTGTTCGGTATCGCGATACTCACGCCGGCCTTGCTGATCTGGCGCAACTGGCCATCATTCTGGACAAGGAGCATCGGCAGGGGCTTCGAGGCGTCGATGTTCATCCTGCTGGCTTTCTTGACGAGCCTGGTGGCATTTCATGGCTGGACGCCGCAATCCGTATCGGGCTTCCCCCTGGGTTATCTGATGTTTCTGTTCGTCAGCTGGGGTGCGCTGCGTTTCGGACGGCATGGCGTTACGCTGATACTGTTGATGTCGGCGATACAGGGAATCCTGGGCTCCCTGGATGGCGTCGGATTTTTTGCCACGGACATCAATACCGGCTTGGCGAATTTCTGGCTGTTCATGATGAGCATGACCGTCGTTGGCATCGTGCTCTCCACAACTATCCTGCACCACCGGCGCGATGCAGGAGCCTTGCGCGAAAGCGAGTCGAGGCTGCATGCGATTCTCGACCATGCACCAGTCGGTATCTGGCTGGTCGGACCTGACGGGAAATACCGGTTCGTGAACAGGCGTTTTTGCGCCTCCACGGGCATTCCGGAAAGCGCATTCCTGAATACCAGACACCTGCCAGACCTCCTGGGCGAGGAGGTCGCGGCGAATTTCATGGCTTCCGACCGCACCTGCCTGACGCAGGACGCCCCCTTCGTCTCGGTTGAACCGGTCACGCTGGTGGACGGGAAGCCGCATCAACTGGAGATCACAAAGTCCAGACTGCGCAATACCAAAGGCGAGGTGATCGGTGTCATCGGTATTTCCGTGGATGTCACGGCACGCAGACAGGCCGAAGAGGCGCTGCGCGAAAGCGAGGCGCTCTGGAGCTTTGCGCTGGAGGGCGGCGGCGATTGCGTGTGGGACTGGAACCTGCAAACCAACGAAGTGTTGCTTTCAAAGGGTGGGAAACGCATGTTCGGGTTCGCCGACGACGAAATCGGCAACAGCATGGCAGAATGGAATGCGCGCGTTCATCCGGACGATATCGTCCGTTTGCTGGTCCACATCGGGGATTTCTTCCGCGAAAAGCAGGACAGGTTTGCTGCCGAATATCGCGTGCGCTGCAAGGACGGGAGCTGGAAATGGATCCTGACTCGGGGCATGGTGGCGCATCGCTCGGACGACGGCACGGTGGTGCGCATGATCGGCACGCACACCGACCTGACAGAGCGCAAACAGGCGGAGGAAACCATCCAGCGCCAGGCTAATTACGACGCGCTTACCCAACTGCCCAACCGGCGCCTTTTCCGCGATCGGCTGGAGCAGACCATCAGATCGTCCAAGCGTGACCGTTCGCAGTTTGTGCTCATGCTGATCGACCTTGACCATTTCAAGGAGGTGAACGACACCATGGGGCATGATGCCGGAGACTTCCTGCTGGTGGATGCGGCGCAACGCATCCAGCACTGCATGCGCGAATCCGATACGGTGGCGCGCATGGGAGGCGACGAGTTCGTCGTGATCCTGCCCGACGTCGACGATACCGCCAGCATCGAGCGCATCGCGCTGACGATCATCGAAAAACTGGCCGCCCCGTTCCTGCTGGGCGAAGAGAAAGCTTTCATCTCCGCCAGCATCGGCATCACGCTCTACCCCAACGATGCAGGGAGCATGGAAACGCTGCTGAAGAACGCGGACCAGGCGATGTATGTCGCCAAGAGTCTGGGACGCAACCGTTTCAGCTATTTCACGCCCGTACTGCAGGAGAATGCACAGAAGCGCATGCGCATGGTCAACGACCTGCGCGATGCCCTGGCGTCCGGCCAGTTCTGCGTGTATTACCAGCCCATCGTCGAGCTGGCGACGGGAGACATCCACAAGGCCGAAGCGCTGATCCGGTGGATGCATCCCAAGCGCGGCATGGTAAGCCCTTCCGAGTTCATTCCGCTGGCGGAAGAGATCGGCATGATCGTCGAGATCGGCGACTGGGTGTTGAGGCAGGCAATGGACCAGGTGAAGCGACTTCAGGCGAGCCACCACAAGGGTTTCCAGATCAGCGTCAACAAGTCCCCGGTACAGTTCCACAACGACAATCCGCAGAAGGCTGCGGAATGGCTGAACGAACTGGAGCAGAACGGATTGCATGCGAGCAGCCTGATCGTGGAGATCACCGAAGGCGTTTTGCTGGACGATGCCGGCCATGTCAGGGACAGGCTGCTGGCGTCGCGCGATGCCGGTATCCAGGTCGCGATCGACGACTTCGGCACGGGTTATTCTTCCCTGGCCTACCTCAAGAAATTCGACATCGATTACCTGAAGATCGACCAGTCCTTCGTAAAGAATCTGGGCAGTGAGGCTGACGATATGGCGCTTTGCGAAGCGATCATCGTGATGGCACACAAGCTCGGGTTGAAAGTCATCGCCGAAGGCGTCGAGACCGAACGGCAGCGCGACATGCTGCAGCATGCCGGTTGCGACTATGCGCAAGGGTTCCTGTTTTCAAAGGCGATTCCGGCGTTGGAGCTTGAGGCTCTGCTGGAGAAGAACAAAGCGGGCTGAATGGCTTTCACCATTAATGCCGGAAGCCGCGCGGGCTCCGGCATCACCATCGGCGTCACATAGCCCGGGCGCACATACGTTCTGCATACCAAGGGGCGCCCGGCCGGCCTGCAGATCCTCCCTTTTCATGAAATGGACCGTATTTCCGCTTTTATTCCACGCTTTCCCGCGAGACTGAACTGTTACTTTAGCGTCGAGCCGATGCCCTTGGCATCATCAAGCGAAAGAGGTGGAACATGTCAGCACTGAAAAATATCCGGTTGGTTTCTTCCCGCGGCGAAGAGAACCCTGTCGAATCCGAAGCGATATTGGAATCGCGCGGGCGCGTCGAGGCGGAGATCGAAGCCCAACTGGCGGTGCAGGCGCGCACGCGCGCCGAGGCCCATGCCCGAGCCGTCCTGCAGGGCAAGGTGCGGCAGGAGAGCGAGCTCGCCGAACAGATAGAAGCACGTACCCGCGCCGAATCCGAAGTGACCGGCGAAGTAAAGGCGCGGCTTGAACTGGAACGCGAGCTCGCCGCGGCGGCCTACGCCAAGAAGATGGCCGAGGAACGCCTGACCGACGCGGTGCGCGAGAAACTGGAAGCGGAAAGACAGGCGCAGGCCGAGATGGAGCAACGCCTGGCAGCCGAGCAGCGCGTGCGCAAGGAACTGGAACAGCAAGCCGAAACGGATCGCGAAGCGGCGCTGCTGGCGCAAGAAAAAGCCCACACGGAACAGCTACTGACGCAGGCTGTGCAGAACAAGCTCAAGTCCGAGAAAGAGGTGATGGTAATGGTCAACGCCAAGCTGGCTGCGGAGGAATCTGCGCGGGAAGCGATGAATGCCCGCGTGCGAGCCGAGATGCTGGCCCTGGCCGAGAAGCAGGCCCGTGTCGCAGCAGAACTGGATGCCGAGCGCGCAGCAATGGCGCGTGCGGACGAAGAGCGTAATGCGGCCAGGGAGGTCGAGTTGCGCATACAGGTCGAACGTCAGGCGCAGGCAGAAGCATCCGCACGCGTGGCGGCTGAACTGGAGGCGGCGGAGATCGCGAAGAA